>NZ_JASDDD010000002.1:173887-176236 GCF_030407555.1 Curtobacterium sp. APC 4022 | reverse complement strand
CGTCCGCCGGCCCACCACCCGCGGGTGGGGACCGGGCGGGGGTGCGGGTGGTGTTCCATGGACGCATGGCTGATGCGTTCGACGGGTTCCGGGTGGGTGCGGGGTACGCGGTCGTCGAGCCGGACCGGCACCGGCCGGGGTCGTTCACCCTGGTGGTGGACGGGACGCCGCAGTCGCACGTCGACCTCGAGGACCCGACGCACCTGGCGTTCGAGTACATCCGGCGGATCGGGCACGCGATCGACCTGCTGCCGCCGGGGCCGGTCACGGCGCTGCACCTCGGCGCCGGTGCACTGACCCTGCCGCGGTACGTGGCGGTGACCCGGCCGGGCTCGCGGCAGCAGGTCATCGAGCTCGAGCGGGACCTGGTCGACCACGTCCGGGATGCCCTGCCGTTCCCCCGCGGCGCCTCGATCCGGGTGCGGTACGGCGACGCGCGCGAGGTCATGGAGAAGCTGCCGGCCGGACTCCGCGGCACCGTCGACCTGGCCGTCGTCGACGTGTTCTCGGGTGCCCGCACGCCGGCGCACGTGACGAGTGTCGAGTTCTACCGGTCCGTCGCGTCGTTCCTGTCCCCGACCGGGATGGTCGCGGTGAACGTCGCGGACGGCGCCGGGCTGGCCTTCGCCCGGGGGCAGGCGTCGACGCTGCAGTCGGTGCTGCCCTCGGTGGCGGCGGTCGCGGACACCGGCATGCTCAAGGGTCGGCGCTTCGGCAACATCGTGCTGCTCGGCTCCCCCGGCGAGCTGCCGATCGCGGACATGCCCCGGCGGTACTCGTCCGACCCGCTGCCGAGCAAGGTCGTGCACGGCGACGAGCTGCGGGCCTTCATCGCGGGCGCCCCGATCGTCACCGACACCACGGCCGTCGGGTCGCCCGAGCCGAACAAGTCGGTCTTCGGCGCCTGAACACGATCGGGCACGCGCCGACCTGGGGCCTCGCTGCGGATCGCGCGGGCTCCGTACCCCGAGCGGGGGACGCTGCCAGGATGGTCGGAGCACGCCGCGCCAGCGCGCGACCGCACACCATGAGGAGGCCGCCGATGACCAACGACGATCGCAACGAGGAACAGCCCCGCTACGGCGAGCGCGAGCAGCCGCGCTACGGCGAGCGCGTCAGCCCGGAGCAGGGCGGCGCACCCCGCTCCGATGACCAGCCGACGCAGCAGTACCAGCAGCAGTCGGCGCCGCAGTGGGGTCAGCACGACCAGCAGCAGCACCAGCAGTTCGGGCAGCAGCAGTACGGGCAGCAGCAGTACGGGCAGCCGGGCGACCAGTACGGGCAGCAGCCGCAGCAGTACGGGCAGCCGCAGCAGTACGGCAACCAGCAGCAGGCCGGAGCCCCCGCCTGGCACTCGTACGACGAGCCCGCCAAGAAGAAGAAGACCGTCGGCGTCATCGCGTTCCTCGCGGCCGTCATCGCCCTCGTGATCGGCGCCGTCGGCGGGTACATGCTCGGCGTGGCCCTGTCGAACAGCCAGGTGCTGCAGGACTACGCGCAGAACGGCGGCTCCGGCAACCCCGCGGACACGCAGGAGCTGCAGCGTCAGCTCATGCAGGACCCGGAGTCGATGGCGGGTCTCGGTACCGGCTCGGTCCTGATGCTCGTCGGGTCGGTCTTCGGCCTGTGGGCGATCGTGCAGGGCATCGTGGCGATCGTCGCGAAGCGCGGCCGGCTCTGGGGAGTCCTGGCGATCATCCTCGCGGTCGTGGCCGCCATGGTGGCCGGCGCCGTGTACATCGGCGTCGCCGCCAGCTCCATGACCGGCATGTGACCGACAGCGCTCACGCAGACGGCCCGTCCCGGACTCCCGGGGCGGGCCGTCTGCGTTCGTGCGCGTGGCACGGTCACCTCCCGGGGCGACGCGGATACCCTCGACCCTGATGTCCCTCCCGCCCGACGAACGCCGAGACCACGACCGCGCCGACCAGGCCCGGGAGCCCCGTCATGCCGCCCCGGTGACCGCCGGGGTCAGCCCGGGCAGCACCTTCGCGCCGATCAGCCTGCGCCCCGCCGTCGACGTCCAGGCCGTGCAGGACCGCCTGCGCGACCTCGGGCAGAGCCGCAGCACCGACGCGCTGGCCGAACGGGCCGAGCTGCTCCGGCTGCTCGGCCGCCTGGACGAGGCGCTGACCGTCGCGGAAGAGGTGTTCCGCCTGACGATGTTCACCGGCGAGCGCCAGGACAAGGTGTCCGCACGGATCCGCCGCGCCCACATCCTGCACGACCTCGGCCGGTACGAGCGCGCCGCGACCGAGGCCTCGATGGCGCGGGACACCGCCGCGACCGAGGAGTGGCCGGAGCTCGAGGGCGCCGCCGCCGAACTCGAGGGCTGGTCCCTCTACGAAC
>NZ_JASDDD010000002.1:84245-173877 GCF_030407555.1 Curtobacterium sp. APC 4022 | reverse complement strand
CGCTTCGAGGAGGCCCGCGCCGTCCTCAGCCGGTCGTACGACGCGTTCCGCGCTGCCGGCGCCCCGGCGGAGCGCACCGAGGCGCTCCGGACCGCCGTCGAGGCCGCACTCCGGGCCTCCATGACGCAGCCGGCGGCGGAACCCGAAGCCGAGCGTCCCCGGACCGCCCGCGACTTCGCGGTGCGCACCGACGCCGAACCCGCACCGCGTGCGGCCGAGCCGGCCACGCCGCTGCCGACGACCCCGCGACGGGTGCTCGGCGCTCCGGACGCCGCGCGGACCGAGGGCGACTCGCTCTGGGGTCGACTGGCCCGTCCGTCGCGCACGGACCGGGACGAGTGACGCTGCTCGACGACGTACGGACCCGTGCCGCGGAACTGATGGGCGACCACCTGACCGACGGCTCGTGGACCTTCGCGTTCGACAACGCGAAGACCCGCGCCGGCCAGTGCGACTTCGCGCGGCGGCGGATCACGGTGAGTCGGCACCTGGCGGTCCGGTTCACCCCGGAGGACGTCGAGCAGGTGCTGCTGCACGAGATCGCACACGCGCTGAGCGGGCCGCGCGCCGGCCACGGTCCCACGTGGCGGCGGACGGCCCAGGGGCTCGGGTACACCGGCTCACGGCTGCACGACGGCCCGATCGCCAGCGAGCTGGCACCGTGGGTGGGGACCTGCCCCGCGGGGCACGAGCACTTCCGGTACCGGACGCCCACCCGGCCGCTGGCGTGTGCACGCTGCGGGCGGCGGTTCGACGAGCGCAACGTCATCACCTGGCGCCGTCGAAGCGGGACGGTTACCCCAGCTTCGGCAGATCGTGCCGGAGGCGCGCCGCTCACCCGTTAGCCTGGGCGGATGCGAACAGGCCAGGACATCCGGACCGATGCCGGGTCCTCGTGGTTCTTCGACGCGGGCCGGATCGCCCTGGACTTCGCACACACCGGCGGGTTCGCGGACGACCCGGACCGCCGACGTCCCCGGGGGCACCTCGGGGAGCTGCTGGCCACCCCCGCCGACCTCGACGAGTGGCTGGGGCTGCACACCGAACCGATCGACGTCGGCGCGACCGCCCGCGAGCTGCAGGACGCTCGGGCGCTCCGAGCCGCGATCGCCCGGTTGGCCACCGCCGCTGCCCCGGCACCCGCCGACTCCGCTGCGGAACGGACCGCGGTCGCCGCTGGACTCCGCGCCGGGACCGGCCGGACGCGTCCGGCGCCGGACGACATCGACACGGTGAACCTGTTCGCCGCTCTGCCGGACGTGCCCCCGAGCCTCCCGGGTGGCCGACGCCGCGCCGGGGCGAACCGGGTGCGGCTGGCGCAGGCGCTGTCGAGTGTCGCGCGCGACGCCGTGGCCCTGCTCACCGAGGTCGGCTTCGACGACGTCGAGGCGGACGGACGCCCGGCGCGTCTGAGCCGCTGTTCCGCGCCGGACTGCGGGCTCGTGTTCTACGACTCCTCGCGCGGCGGCACCCGTCGCTGGTGCTCGATGCAGCGCTGCGGCAACCGGGCGAAGGTCCGCGCCCACCGGGCCCGCCGCGCGGCCGTCTGAACCGAGCGCAGCGCGCGGCCGCCTGAACTGAGCGCAGCGCGCGGCGTCCGGAGCGTGGGCGAGGATCCGCGTAGAACGGACGGCACACCGAAAGTCTGGATTCGGTACGCCGAAACCTCTGGCATGGTGGGTGCATGACGGACACCGCCACCCCGGTCGTGGGCCAGCGCCCGCCCGGTCGCCGCGCCGCCGGACTCGGGCTCCTCGGTCCGGCGTTCGTCGCGGCCATCGCCTACGTCGACCCCGGCAACGTCGCCGCGAACCTGACCGCCGGCGCCCGCTACGGCTACCTGCTGCTCTGGGTCCTGATCGCCGCGAACGCCAGTGCCGTCGTCGTCCAGTACCTCTCCGCCAAGCTCGGCATCGTCACGGGCAGGTCCCTGCCGGAACTGCTGGGCCTGCGGATGCGCCGCACGCCCCGCCTGCTGTTCTGGGCCCAGGCCGAGGTCGTCGCCGCCGCCACCGACGTCGCCGAGGTGATCGGCGGCGCCCTGGCCCTGCACCTGCTCTTCGGCGTCCCCCTCGTCGTCGGCGGGCTCATCACCGGCGTGGTCTCGATGGCGATCCTGCTGCTCCAGCACCACCGGGGCGCACGGACCTTCGAGGCCGTCGTCACGGCGATGCTCGCGGTGCTGACGGTCGGGTTCTGCGCGGGACTGCTGTTCGCGCAGGTCTCCCCCGCGGCACTCGTCGCCGGCATCGCCCCGCGGTTCGCCGACTCCGGCTCGGTGCTGCTCGCCGCGTCGATGCTCGGCGCGACCGTGATGCCGCACGCGGTGTACCTGCACTCGGCTCTGGCGCGCGACCGGCACGGCGACACCCCGGTCGGCCCGGAGCGTCGGCGCATCCTGGTCGCGACCCGGTGGGACGTGGCGCTGGCGCTCGTCCTCGCGGGCGGGGTGAACATCGCGATGCTCGTGCTCGCCGCGGCCACACTGCAGGGAGTGTCCGGCACCGACTCGATCCCGGGAGCGCAGCACGCCATCGCCGAGAACGTCGGCCCCGTGGTCGGGGTGCTCTTCTCGGTCGGGCTGCTGGCGTCCGGCCTCGCGTCCACCTCGGTCGGCTGCATGGCCGGGGCGGAGATCATGCACGGGCTGCTGCACGTGCGGGTCCCGCTCGTCGTGCGGCGCCTCGTCACGCTCGTGCCGGCGATCGTCCTGCTGGCGCTGCGGTACGACCCGACGCAGCTGCTGGTGATCAGCCAGGTGGTGCTGAGCTTCGGGATCGCCTTCGCGATCGTCCCCCTGGTGGCCTACACGTCACGGCGGAGCGTCATGGGTGACGACGTCAACGCGCTCGGCACGAAGGTGCTCGCCTGGCTGATCGCGGCGGTGATCGTCGCGCTGAACATCGCGCTGATCGTGCTCACCGTCACGGGCTGAGGACACCGGGCGGGGCGGCGACCGCACCGCCCGAGGGCAGTGCGGTCGCGGGGCCTCACTCGGAGACCTTGGCGTCCTTCCAGAACGCGACGTACCCGCTGTAGTCCTTGCCGACGCGGTCGAACGACGTCGGGATCGGCTGCGGGTAGGACCATGCGGCGTCGACGTGCTGCTGCCCGTCCACGGTCACGGTCCAGTACTGCGTGTCGCCCTTCCACGGGCAGTGGTACTGCGTGGGGCTCTCGCTGAAGAGCTCGGTCTTCACGCTCGCCGGCGGGAAGTACCAGTTGCCCTCGATCTGGATGAGGTCCGTCTCCGGGGCCTCCGCGATGACGGTGTCACCGATCAGTGCCTGCATGGCTCACTCCTCGTTCTTCGCCGTCGGTGGGACGGCGGTCGACTCGGGACGTTACGCCCGCTCGGTGGACGGCCGCAGCGTGACCAGCTCCGGTCCGACGGCGAGGGCTGCGTGCACCCGGTCGACGTCGAGCGCACCGGCGGACTCGGACGCGGTCACCAGGTGCGTGGCCGCCTGCCGGAGACCCGTCCACGCCGCACAGGCCGCCGCCGCCTCGGGCGAGGTGTGGTCGACGCCGCTGGTCACGAGGGCGTCCACGACCGCGCCGGCCGCGAGCAGGTCCTCGACCGCGAACTCCGGCACCGCGGGCACGTCGGGGAACTCGCCGGCGTCGTCCGCCGTGCCGCCGCCGACCGGCTCGTCGAGGTGGCCGGCCGCGACGACCGCGACGACACAGCGGTCCCCCCGGTCGGCCTGGAGGCGCAGCACCCGTTCCGCGACGGCCGTCACGTTCCCCAGGTGGCCGAGCACGACCTCCGGTCCGTCCGGCAGCAGCGTGAGGGGTGCGCGCGTGCCGTCCGGCCCGGGGCACGGTGCCGTTGCCGTTGCCGTTGCCGGGAGCACGTCGACCCAGACGAGGAGGTGCGCGTCCGCCGCGATCCGTGCGGCACCCGCCGCGCCCCAGCCGAACCGCACCTGGTACCCCCGCTGCCCTCGCTCCTGCACGCCGACACGATACCGAGACGGCAGGGGGTGCTCGCAGCCGGGGTGTCCGCGCCGGCCGGTACGATCCGATGCCATGGAGACCGACCCCGCGCCCACCCTCACCGGCGACCGCGTCACGCTCGAGCCCCTGTCGCTCGAGCACGCGGACGACCTGCGGGCCGCGGTGGCGGACGGGGACCTCTGGCGTGCCTGGTACACCTCGGTCCCCGCGCCGTCGCAGGTCGAGACGGAGATCGAACGGCGGCTGGCCGAGCAGTCGGCGGGCCGGATGGTGCCCTTCGCCGTGCGCGACCGGCCGACCGGTCGGGTCGTCGGGGCCACCACGTTCCTGCACCTCGACGACGCGAACCGCCGGGTGGAGATCGGGTCGACGTTCCTCGCCGCCTCGTCGCAGCGCACCGGCATCAACACCGAGGCGAAGCTGCTGCTCCTCTCGCACGCCTTCGAGACGTGGCAGTGCATCGCCGTGGAGTTCCGCACGCACTGGCACAACACGCGGTCCCGCGCGGCCATCGCCGGGATCGGTGCGAAGCAGGACGGCGTCCTCCGGAACCACTCGGTCGGGCCGGACGGCAGCATGCGCGACACCGTCGTGTTCTCGGTCATCCAGTCGGAGTGGCCGACGGTCCGTCTGTCCTTGTCTGAACGTCTGCGCAGCCACGACCGGGCCGAGGGTGCCCGCCGCCGGTCAGCACGCCACGCCTGAGCCCCGCCACGACCGATCGCCACGCCTGGCCGTCCCACACCGCAGCAGGTCGGTGCGGCCGGACCCCAGCCGGTCCGCGTAGCGTCCGCCGCATGCACGTCGGTCTCCGCATCGTCCTGGACGCTCCCGTCGACGCCGTCCGGGACGCCCTCCTCCGGCCGTCCGTGATGGTCGCCGTCACCAAGCCGTTCCTCGTCTACCGCTCGCTCGACCCCGCCGGGTTCCCGGAGCACTGGACGCCGGACGAGCCGCACCCGATCAGCGCGTCGACGTTCGGCCTGGTGCCGAGCGGTACGAGCCACGTCGACATCGACCTGCACGAGACCGACGGCGTCCCGATCCAGGTCGACCGCGGCGGCGGCACGAGCGGTCTGTTCGCCCGGATGGACATGCGCCACCGGATGGCCGTCTCCGCCCTCCCCGACGGCCGGACCCTGTTCCGCGACCGCCTGACCTACCGCACGCGCCCCGCGCTCCTCGGCATCGCGCTCTGGCCCGGCATGTGGGTCATCTGGCAGTGGCGGGCGTTCCGGATGCGCGCCCTCGCCCCCACCTGGCGGGCGTGAGCGTACGCTCGTCGACGTGACCCAGACGGAGACCACCGACCGCGTCCGCACCGCCCTCGCCACCGCCGACTGGCGCCGCGAGACGTTCGACCTCTTCCGCCGGGTCCGGGCCACGCCCGACCCCGAGGCGGCCCACACGCTGTGGCGCGAGGGTCGCGACGCGATGTTCGCGGGACACCCGGCCAGCCCGCTGCTGCCCGAGGACGCCGAGGGCTTCACGTCGCTGCCCTTCCCGGCCTACGACCCGGCCTGGCGCTTCCACGCCCGGATCGAGGAGGCCGAGCCGAAGGTGCTCGACGTCGAGACCGGCACCGACGGCATCGTGCACTTCGACCGCCTCGGTGTCGTGCAGGTCCCCGGGGTCGGATCGCTCGACGTCTGGAAGCACGGCGGCTACGCGGGCGGCCTGTTCGTCCCGGTGAAGGACGCCAGCGCCGGCAAGCCCGGTGGCACCTACGGCGGCGGGCGCTACCTGATCGACACGATCAAGGGCTCCGACCTGGGCGACACGGACGGTGAGCTCGTCCTCGACTTCAACTTCGCGTACAACCCGTCGTGCGCGTACGACCCGGCGTGGGCGTGCCCGCTCGCGCCTCACGGCAACACCCTGCCCGTGGCGGTCCCGGTCGGCGAGCGGTACGGCTCCTAGGGTGGACCGCATGTCCGGATTCGTCGCGATCGACGCCGGTGGCCGTGTGCCGCCCTTCGAACAGGTGCGCTCGCAGCTCGCCGCCCAGATCGCCGCCGGGTACCTGGTCGACGGGGAGCGCCTGCCGAGTGTCCGCGGACTGGCCGCCGAACTCGGGCTGGCCGCCGGGACGGTCGCGAAGGCCTACCAGCTGCTCGAGGAAGCGGGGCTCGTGCAGACCGCACGCGGTGCCGGCACCCGGGTGGTCCGACCGGCTGCGGTGCCGGAGTCGGTCACGCACGCCGCAGCCGCCCTGGTCGCCGCCGCGCGCGAGGCCGGGCTGTCGGCCGACCAGACCGCGGCCGCGCTGCACGACGCCTGGCCCGCGTAGTCGGTCCGGCCCGGGTTCGCGCTGAGCGACATCCCGCGGCCCGCCACACACGAGCGCCGTCGCCCAGCGCGAACAGCGCCCGCCGCGAACCACGCCCGCCGCACTCAGCAGTGGCGGAAGACGTACCCGTCCTCGCCGGCCGGCACGAGGTCCCGGTCGCGCAGGATCGTCATCCGCGGGCGGTCGGTCATCGCGCACACCGCGGACCACTTCCCCTTGAGGGTGTCCGCGTACTCGACGTCGATCACGCGCGCCCCGTACACGTCCGTGTAGGCGGCGCACTCGTCGTACTGCACGCACTCCTCGGCGACCACGAAGTCGAACCCGGTGCGCTCCCGTCCGTCGGTGCCGAGCTGCGGGGTGTTCTTCTGGGCGGCGGCCAGGCCGTGCTGGTGGGCGACCCGGACGAGCGACGCGGCGAGCGCCAGGTTCCCCGAGCGGGTCATCCGGCCGCCGGAACGGGTCCACGAGTCGAGGTTGTCGAACTCGACGGCGTCGAACCCGTGGTCGGCGCAGCGGGCGATCGACCGTGACAGCACCGAGGTGATCGTGGCCCGGGCGCTCGCGGTCCGGGTGTCGAGGATGAGCTCGTCCGGCCACCCCGGGTCGATGACGGGCTTGCCGGCGGCCGTGCGGAGGACGGCGTCGGGGTGTTCGGACAGCCAGGACGCCCGGTCCTCCGGCTGGGTCTGGAACCCGTTGACGTAGCAGATGCCGTACACGCCGGCGGCGGCCTTCTCCGTGCTGTCCCGTTCGACCACGGTGACGCCGGCGGGAGGCGTGTACGAGCCGCCGAGCTGGTAGTCGGGGACGCCGCCGGTGGGCAGGGCACGCGCGGCGACGTCGGCGCCGGCGGTCGCGCCTCCCGTCCCGGCGTCGTCGACGGTGCGGTGCGCGCCGGGGGTGGTGCCCGCGGAACCGGAGGGGGCGGCGCAGGCCGTCAGCCCGGTGAGGGCGACGGCGAGCAGCGCGGTGGTGACGAGGGTCCTGCGAAAGAGCACGAGGCATCCTCGCACGTGGCGGTGACCCGCCTGTGCCGCCGTCGTCGAGACCGGATCGCAACGCCCGACGCGAACACCCCTCCCGTTCCGACGCCCGAGGCCGCTATGCTGGGACCACTCGAGGCGCCGATCGCCTCGTGCGTCGTACGGACGCCCCCGAAACCTCCCGGTGTCCCGCACACTCGAACAGACTCCCGTGTCTGGTCGGATCGCGTGCGGAACCGACACCGATGTGTATCGCGCACCACCCTCGCCCCGGAATCCGTCCGGTGGCGCAGATCCCGGTGCCAGGCTCTCTGCTGCGGCGACAGCACCCGCACTCCAGCACCGACGTCCACCAGGACCCGGACCGCTGAGCGGATGCGCTCCCGCCCGCGCCGGCCTCGACCGCGCGCCCTTCCGGCCCATCCCGGGCCCGAGAGGTCACCATGACCACCCAGAACTCCAGCACGACACAGAACACCAGCACCACCCAGAGCGCTGACAGCACCGACGTCCGGTTCGCCGACCTCGGTGTCCCCGCCCCGATGGTCGACGTCCTCGTCGGCCAGGGCAAGGAGAACGCCTTCCCGATCCAGGTCGACACCCTGCCCGACTCGCTCCAGGGCAAGGACGTGCTCGGTCGCGGCCGCACCGGCTCCGGCAAGACGATCGCCTTCGCGATCCCCCTCGCCGCCCGCCTGGCAGCGTCGTCCCGCAACCGTCGCGCCGGTCGCCCCCGTGCCCTCGTGCTCGCCCCGACCCGTGAGCTCGCGACGCAGATCGACGCGACGCTCGCCCCCCTCGCCAAGGCGATGGGCCTGAACACGACGACCATCTTCGGTGGTGTCGGCCAGGGCCGTCAGGTCGAGGCCCTCAACCGCGGCGTCGACATCGTCGTGGCCTGCCCCGGCCGCCTGGCGGACCTCATGCAGCAGGGCCACGTGCACCTGGACGCCATCGAGGTCACCGTCCTCGACGAGGCCGACCACATGGCCGACATGGGCTTCCTGCCCGGCGTCACCAAGATCATGCAGGCGACCCCGGTCAAGGGCCAGCGTCTGCTGTTCTCCGCCACGCTCGACAACGGCGTGGACAAGCTCGTCAAGAAGTTCCTGCACGACCCGGTGATGCACTCGGTCGACGACGAGAACAGCCCCGTCGAGGCGATGACCCACCACCTCTTCGAGGTCGCGGACGCCGACGCCAAGAAGGACCTGGTCAAGGCCCTCGCCTCCGGCACCGGCCGTCGCATCCTCTTCATGCGCACCAAGCACCATGCCAAGCGCCTGGCCAAACAGCTCTCCAGCCAGGGCATCCCGGCCGTCGACCTGCAGGGCAACCTGTCGCAGGGTGCCCGTGAGCGGAACCTCGCCCGGTTCTCCTCCGGCGACGCCCTGGTCCTCGTCGCGACAGACGTCGCCGCCCGCG
Organism: Curtobacterium sp. APC 4022; assembly: GCF_030407555.1. Taxonomy (NCBI): domain Bacteria; kingdom Bacillati; phylum Actinomycetota; class Actinomycetes; order Micrococcales; family Microbacteriaceae; genus Curtobacterium; species Curtobacterium sp. APC 4022. The sequence continues at coordinate 165,216 of NZ_JASDDD010000002.1, read as the reverse complement.
GTGTGCACGTCGACGCCGTCGAGCTGGTCGTGCACGTCGACCCGCCCACCGAGCACAAGGCGTACCTGCACCGTTCCGGCCGCACCGCCCGTGCCGGTTCGTCGGGCGACGTCGTCACCGTGACGATGCCGGCCGAGCGTCGCGACGTCGCGCAGATGATGCGTGCCGCAGCGATCAAGGTCAGCCCGCAGCACGTCACCGCGACCTCCGCGGCCGTCACCGAGCTCGTCGGCGAGGTGGCCCCGTACCGCGAGGACACCACCCCGGCACCGCAGCAGCAGCAGCCGCGCCGTCAGTCGTCCGGTGACGCCGCCGGCCAGGGCCGTGGCCGCTCGCGTGGTCGTGGCGCCCCCGCCGGTGGCACCGGTGGCCGTTCGGGAGGCTCGTCCTCCGCCGGACGCTCCGCCGCCGGTTCCGACTCGGCCGGCTCCGGTGCCCGCCGCGGCGGTCGCGCCGAGGGCGCCGGTCGTGACGACCGTCGTGGCGCCTCGGCCGGTCAGCGTGGCGGTGCCCCGCGTCGTGCCGGTTCCGACACCACCCGCGGTGGCTCGGCGTCGGTCTGGTCCTCGGACGGCGGCTACAGCGCCGGCCGTGCGCCGCGCGACGACGCTGCTCCCGCAGGCCGTCGTGGTGGCTCGCGCCGCGCCTCCCGTCCGGCCGGTACCGGTCGCTGACCCTGGTCCTGAACGCTTCCTCCGAAGACCACGGACGACGAGCGTACGGTTCTGGTCACCGGCGGGAGCGCGAGCAACTGCCGGCGACTTTTTCCGTTGTCGAGAGGAGCGCACATGGCTGGGATCGAAGACATCAAGAACGCCGCTGAGAAGGCGGCAGGCAAGGCCAAGGAAGCCCTCGGCAACGCCACGGACAACGACCGTCTGAAGGCCGAAGGCCAGACCGACCAGGGCAAGGCCTCGGCCAAGCAGGGTGTCACGGACGTGAAGGACGCGGCGCACGGCGTCGCCGACAGCTTCAAGAACGACAAGTAACCAAGCCGGTCTCGTACCGCGCTGCGAAGCCCCCGGATCCGATCGGATCCGGGGGCTTCGTCGTGTGCCAGGTGCAGCGCCGGTCAGTGCAGTGCGACTCAGTGCAGCGCGACTCAGTGCAGCGCGCCGACCGAGGCCAGGCCCGCGCGGAGGAGCGTGCCGCGGCCGCCCTCCATCTCGTCCGCGACGGCGTCGGACGCGGCCTCCATCGGAGTCATCCAGGTGAGTTCGAGGGCGTCCTGCCGGGGCTCGCACGTCCCGGTGACCGGGACGACGTAGGCGAGCGAGATCGCGTGCTGCCGCTCGTCGGTGTACACCGAGGCGCCGGGCAGCGGGAAGTACTCGGCGACCGTGAAGGGGTTCGGGCTCGCCGGCAGCTGCGGGAACGCCATCGGGCCGAGGTCCTTCTCGAGGTGGCGGAACAGCGCGGTGCGGATCGACTCGCCGTACATCACCCGGCCGGAGACGAGCGTGCGGGCGATCGAACCGCTGGGCGACACCCGCAGCAGGACGCCGACCTCGGTCACGACCCCGAGGCCGTCGAGCCGCACGGGCACCGCCTCGACGTAGGTGATCGGGAGACGACGGCGGACGGACGCGAGTTCCTCGTCCGACAGCCAGCCGGAGCCGGAGTCGGGATCGGGATCAGGGGTGCGGGTCGAGGACATGCACCGTTCCTACCAGGCCCGGCGGCGAACTCGGCGACGGACCCGGCCGCGGTGCGCTCCCGGTCCTCGGTGCGCCCTGCTCGTCGCTGGGTCGGCGCTGCGTCGCGGTGAGCGGTGCTCGTGATGAGCGGGTCCTCACGAGCGGGACCGGGGTCTCGCCGGCAGGGCCCAGCCCCCGCCCCGAGGGTGAGCCCATGACGACACCACGAACGACAGCACTCCTGTTCGCGCGCGCTGCCGCTGCAGCCGCCGGCGCCGCCCTGCTCGCCGGCTGCTCCGCCGGTCCGGCCTCGGCCGCCCCCTCGACCACGACGTCCCCCGCGACGACCTCCGCCGCGACTGGGTCGGCGTCCGGGTCCGCGTCCGGCGGCACCGGGGACCGCCTGGACGCCGCCGCCGAACACGCCGACGCCAGCCTGGTCCGGCGGCTGTTCACCCAGGTCTTCCCGGCCCCGTCCAGCGCCGCCGCCGTCCGGACCGCGGGCCGCATCGTCGCACCGGACGCCGTCTCCCACGGCGGGGCCTCCGGGCCGGCCGGGCTCCTCACCGCGTTCCGTGCCGACCACGGCCGGATCGCCGGGGCCCACGCGGTCGTGAAGCACCTGGCGGCCGACGGGGACCTGGTCGCGGTGCACTGGCAGCTCACCGCGGACGTCCACGACGAACGGCAGGGCGAGGCCGCGGTCGACCTCTTCCGGGTCAGCGGCGATCGGGTCGTCGAGCACTGGTCGCTCGCCCAGCCGGTGGCGACCGGGAAGCCGGCCAGCGGCAACACCAACACGATGTTCAGTGACCTGTACCGGGCCCCGGCCGCGCAGCGCCACCCGTCGGAGCGGCAGGAGGAGCGGAACCGCCGCTTCGCCGTCAGCGCCTACGACACCCTGTTCCGCGACCACGACGTGTCGGTGCTCGACCGCGACTTCGACCCGGGGTACCTGCAGCACAACCCGGTCGCGCCGAACGGCACGGCCGCGCTGAAGAAGCTGTTCGGCGGCGGCACCGGGTTCCCGGCGCAGGAGTCGGTGGTCTCCCTGTCCGACGGGGACCTGGTGTGGACGTTCTCCCGCCCGGTCGGTGCCTCGGCGGACAGCCCCTTCCTCGCCGCGGACCTGTTCCGTGTCGACGGCGGGCTGATCCGCGAGCACTGGGACGTGGTCCCGCCCGCGGCTGGCTGACACCGCCGGAGCCGGCCACAGACGAACGGGAGGCCCGTTGCCAGCTGGCAACGGGCCTCCCGTTGGTCTGTGGTGCTGCGGCGCCGGGGTCCGGTGTTGCGGACCGCTCAGTCGCTGAGGACCTGGAGCAGGTCGCGGCGCAGGCCGTCGATCTTCTCGGTGGCGGCCTTCGTCTGCTCGTCCGTCGCGCTCGTGCGGAACACGTGCATGACGCTGGCGAGCTTGCGGAGCGACTCGAACAGCTCGCGCTGCGAGTCCGGCATGCCGGGCGTGGACTCCCACGCGGCGGCGATCTCGTCGGCCTTGGACTCGGCCTCGGCCCGACCGGCGTCGGTGAGCTCGAAGAGGGTCTTCCGACCGTCGCCCGTCGAGACCACGAGGTCTTCGTCGACCAGCTGCTGGAGCGTCGGGTAGACCGAGCCCGGGCTCGGCTTCCAGGCGCCGCCGGTGCGTTCCGCGATCGTCTTGATGACCGCGTAGCCGTTCTGGGGGCCCTCGGCGAGGAGCCCGAGGATGGCGAGGCGGACGTCGCCGCGGCGGCGTCGTTCACGGCCGGGGCCGAAGCCCGGACCGAAGCCGCCGCCGAAGCCGGGACCGAACCCCGGACCGCCGAAGCCCGGTCCGCCGAAGCCGGGACCGAAGCCCCGCCCACCGCGGCCACCGCGGCCGTGTTCGTGGTCACCGTGGTCACGGCCGGGGAACCCGGTGCCGTGGTGCTGGCGGGCGCTGCCGAAGCGGGGCCCGCGCTGGCCGCGACCGAAGGGGTCGCGGGGGGACGTGGAGCTGTTCTCGTCGTCGATGGGGCGCATGACGACTCCTTTCTCGAAGTTGGTTCGCGACCTGTTCAGGACCGGTCGCGATGCATTAACGATAGATCGGTAGTGTTCTCGTTGTCAAGCACCGATCCGCCCCGGGCTCCTGTCGGTGGTGAGGAGCAGGATGGAGCGGACCATGACGGACGTCTTCGAGCGCTTCTCCCCCGCCACCGCCGAGTGGTTCCGGGGGGCGTTCCGCGAACCGACGGCCGCGCAGGCCGGCGCATGGGACGCCATCTCGACCGGGCAGCACGCGCTCGTCATCGCCCCGACCGGCTCCGGCAAGACCCTGGCCTCGTTCCTGTGGTCGATCGACCGGCTCATCTCGGCGTCGGACACCCCGCCCGCCAAGCAGCGCACCCGCGTGCTCTACGTCTCGCCGCTCAAGGCCCTCGGCGTCGACGTCGAACGGAACCTGCGCTCGCCGCTCGTCGGCATCACGCAGACGGCCAAGCGGCTCGGGCTCGAACCGCCCGACGTCACGGTCGGCGTCCGGAGCGGTGACACCCCCTCGTCCGACCGGCAGAAGCTGCTGCGCCTGCCGCCGGACATCCTCATCACCACGCCCGAGTCGCTCTACCTGATGCTCACGTCGAAGGCGCGCGAGACCCTGGTCAACGTCGACACCGTCATCGTGGACGAGGTGCACGCGGTCGCGGCGTCCAAGCGTGGCGCCCACCTCGCCGTCTCGCTCGAACGCCTCGACGACCTGCTCGAGAAACCCGTCCAGCGCATCGGGCTGTCCGCGACCGTCCGCCCGGCGGAAGAAGTGGCGCGGTTCCTCGGCGGCCGGGCCCCGGTGCAGATCATCGCGCCGCCCGCGCAGAAGACCTTCGACCTGCGCGTCGTCGTGCCGGTCGACGACATGACCGAGCTCGGCGCCCCGCCGGTCGGCGCCGACGCGACCTCCAGCCCGACCAACGGCTCGATCTGGCCGCACGTCGAAGAGTCGGTCGTGGACCTCATCGAGCAGCACCGGTCGACGATCGTCTTCGCCAACTCCCGCCGGCTGGCCGAACGCCTGACCGCCCGGCTCAACGAGATCCACGAGGAACGGGCCCTGGCGACGACGGACGTGGCCGAACCCGTGGGTGCCGGTGTCGGCGTGCCGGTGGTCTCGCAGTCCCCGGGGCGGGCGTCGGCACATGCGCCGGTACCCCAGCCCACCCGGCCACCGGCCCAGCTGATCGGCGGGTCCGGCCAGACCGACGGCGGCGGCTCAGACCGGAACATCCCGGTGCTCGCCCGCGCCCACCACGGCTCGGTGTCCAAGGACCAGCGCGCGATCATCGAGGACGACCTGAAGTCCGGACGGCTGCGTTGCGTGGTCGCCACCAGTTCGCTCGAACTCGGCATCGACATGGGCGAGGTCGACCTCGTCATCCAGGTCGAGGCGCCGCCCTCGGTCGCCAGCGGCCTGCAGCGCGTCGGCCGCGCCGGACACCAGGTCGGCGAGATCTCCCGCGGCGTGCTCTTCCCGAAGCACCGGGCCGACCTCGTCAACAGCGCCGTCACCGTCGAGCGCATGGTCAGCGGGCAGATCGAGTCGATCTCGGTGCCCGCCAACCCGCTCGACGTCCTGGCGCAGCACACCGTCGCGGCCGGGGCGATCGACACCGTCGACGTCGAGCACTGGTTCGAGCTCGTCCGACGCAGCGCCCCGTTCAGCGGCCTGCCCCGCTCGGCGTTCGACGCGACGCTCGACCTGGTCACCGGCCGCTACCCGAGCGACGAGTTCGCCGAACTCCGGCCGCGCCTGGTCTGGGACCGCGTGCACGGCACCCTCACCGGGCGTCCCGGAGCGCAGCGCCTGGCCGTCACGAGCGGTGGCACGATCCCGGACCGCGGCATGTTCGGCGTCTTCATGGTCGGCGAACGGGCGTCCCGCGTCGGCGAGCTCGACGAGGAGATGGTCTACGAGTCCCGCGTCGGCGACGTCTTCGCACTCGGCGCCACCAGCTGGCGGATCGAGGAGATCACGCACGACCGGGTCCTCGTCAGCCCGGCGTTCGGGCAGCCCGGCCGGGTGCCGTTCTGGAAGGGCGATGGACTCGGCCGGCCCGCCGAACTCGGCCGTGCCACCGGTGCCTTCGTGCGGGAGGTCGAATCGGCCTCGGACGAGGACGCCCGGGCCCGGGTCGCCGCCGGTGGCCTCGACGAACGGGCCGTCACGAACCTCATCGCCTTCCTCCGCGACCAGCGCGCCGCCACCGGTCACGTGCCGAGCGACACGACGCTCGTCGTCGAACGCTTCCGCGACGAGCTCGGCGACTGGCGGCTCATCCTGCACTCCCCGTACGGCATGACCGTGCACGCGCCGTGGGCCCTGGCGGTCGCGGCCCGACTGCGGGAGCGGCACGGGATCGACGGCGGCGCCATGGCCGCGGACGACGGCATCGTGGTGCGGATCCCGGAGACGGACGCCGAGCCTCCCGGAGCGGAGCTGTTCGTCTTCGAGCGCGACGACCTCGAGACCATCGTCACCGACGAGGTCGGCGGCTCCGCGCTGTTCGCCGCACGCTTCCGCGAGTGCGCGGCCCGGGCACTCCTGCTGCCCCGCCGTGACCCGGGGCGCCGGTCCCCGCTCTGGCAGCAGCGCCAGCGTGCGTCGCAGCTGCTCGAGGTGGCGCAGAAGTACCCGACGTTCCCGATCCTGCTCGAGACCGTGCGCGAGGTGCTGCAGGACGTGTACGACGTCCCCGCCCTGCTCGGCATCGCGGACGAGATCGCCCGGCGGCGGATCCGCCTGGTCGAGAGCGAGACCGAGCAGCCCTCGCCGTTCGCCCGCACCCTGCTGTTCGGGTACGTCGCGGCCTTCATGTACGAGGGGGACTCGCCGCTCGCCGAACGCCGGGCCGCCGCACTGTCCCTCGACTCGACCCTGCTCAGCGAGCTGCTCGGTCGTGCGGAACTGCGCGAACTGCTCGACCCGGCCGTCATCGACGGTGTCGAACGCGACCTGCAGCGGCTCTCCCCGGACCGCCGCGCACGGGACGTCGAGGGCATGGTCGACGTCCTCCGGCTGGTCGGGGCGCTCGACCTCGACGAGCTGGTCGACCGGAGCTGGCTGGCCGACGCCACGGACCGCAGCGAGGCCCAGGCGACGCTCCGCACGGCACTGGAGGCCCTCGAGCGCGACCGCCGTGTCCTCGCCTTCTCGCATGCCGGGGCCACCCGCTGGGCCGTGATCGAGGACGCGTCCCGACTCCGCGACGCCCTCGGGGTGCCGCTGCCGATCGGCGTGCCGACCGCCTTCGTCGAGCCGGTCGCCGACCCGCTCGGTGACCTGGTCGGTCGGTACGCCCGCAGCCACGGTCCGTTCGGCGCGCAGGAGGCCGCGTCGCGTCTGGGGCTCGGCGTCGCGGTGGTGCAGGACACCCTGCGCCGCCTGACCGCCGACCGACGCCTGGTCGAGGGCGAGTTCCGACCCGACCGCCAGGGTGCCGAGTGGTGCGACTCCGAGGTGCTCCGCCGCATCCGGACGAAGTCGCTCGCGGCACTCCGGCACGAGGTCGAACCGGTCGCACCGGACGCCCTCGCCCGCTTCCTGCCCGCGTGGCAGCACGTCCGCGTCCCCGGGGCCCGCGGTGGGCTGCGCAGCATCGACGGCGTGCTGCAGGTGGTCGACCAGCTGTCCGGGGTCGCCCTGCCCGCCAGCTCGTGGGAGTCGCTGGTGCTGCCGGCCCGCGTCTCCGACTACGCCCCGAGCATGCTCGACGAGCTGACCGCCACCGGCGAGGTCCTCTGGTCCGGCGGCGGCACCCTGCCCGGCAACGACGGCTGGGTCCGGCTGCACCTCGCCGACACCGCCGCGACCACCCTGGCCGAGGCGGCGGGCGACGAGACCACCGAACTGCAGCGGGACGTCCTGGGTGCCCTGGCCGGCGGCGGCGCGTACTTCTTCCGGCAGCTCGGGCAGGCCGTCGGCAGCACCGACGACTCCGCCCTGACCACCGCGCTGTGGGACCTGGTGTGGGCCGGCCAGATCACCAACGACACGTTCGCCCCGCTGCGGGCGATGCTCGGCGGCAAGGCCCGGACCTCGAGCGCACCGCGCACCCGCGCCTACCGGGGTCGCCGGCGCCCGACGCTGCCGAGCCAGTCCGGTCCGCCGAACGTCGGCGGACGCTGGTCACTGCTGCCGCTCGCCGAACCCGATGCCACCGTCCGGGCAGCGGCGACCGCGGAGCTGCTGCTCGAGCGCTACGGCGTCGTCACCCGCGGTGCCGTGCAGGTGGAGGGCGTCCGCGGCGGCTTCGCCGGGGTCTACCGCGTGCTCGCCAAGTTCGAGGAGTCCGGCCGTGCCCGACGCGGGTACTTCGTCGAGGGACTCGGTGCCGCGCAGTTCGCCACCGGCCCGACCGTCGACCGACTCCGCATGTACGCCCGAGACCTGGACGACGAGGAGCGCGCCGACCCGGACCGCGCCCGTGAGGCCCTGACGCTGTCGGCCACCGACCCGGCGAACCCCTTCGGCGCCTCGCTGCCGTGGCCGCACGAACCCGCACCGGTCGACCCCGACGACCCGGCCGTGGCGGCGCAACCGGCCGGGGCCGCGAGCGCCGGTCCGGTCGCCCAAACCAGCATCAGCACCACACCCGCGAAGGGCGGCGCCCGCGGCCACCGTCCGGGTCGCAAGGCCGGCGCGCTCGTCGTGCTCGTCGACGGTCGGCTGGCCGTCTACGTCGAACGCGGCGGCAAGAGCGTGCTGACGTTCACGGAGGACCCGGCCGACCTGGCAGCGGCCGCCACCTCGATCGCGGCGACCGTCCGGAGCGGCCTCGGCAAGCTGTCCGTCGAACGGGTCGACGGCGTCTTCGTGCTGGAAGCCCCGCTCGGGGACGCCCTCCGCACCGCGGGCTTCACGGCCACGCCCCAGGGACTGCGGCTCCGTGCCTGAGGGCGACACCGTCTTCCGCGCGGCGGCCCGGTTGCACGCGGCGCTGGCGGGCAAGGTCCTGACCCGCAGCGACTTCCGGGTGCCCGCGTTCGCCACGCTCGACCTGGTCGGCCGCACCGTCGACGAGGTCGTCCCGCGCGGCAAGCACCTGTTGCACCGGATCGGCGACCTGACCGTGCACTCGCACCTCAAGATGGAGGGCCGATGGGACGTCTACGCCCCGGGTGAGCGCTGGCGCCGACCGGCGTTCCAGGCGCGGGTCGTCCTGGACGCCGCCGACGTCTCGACCGTCGGCTTCACCCTCGGGGTCCTGGAGGTCGTCCCACGCGACCGGGAGTCCGAGGTCGTCGGGCACCTCGGCCCGGACCTGCTCGGACCGGACTGGGACGCCGACGTCGCCCTCCGGAACCTCACCGCGGACCCGGACCGACCCGTCGGCCTGGCGCTCCTCGACCAGCGGGTGATGGCGGGGCTCGGCAACGTCTACCGGAACGAGCTCTGCTTCCTCCGGGGTGTGCTGCCGACCCGGCCGGTCAGCGAGGTGCGGGACCCGGCGCGGATGGTGACCATGGCCTCCCGGCTGATCGTCGCGAACCGCGACCGGAGCAACCGGGTGACCACGGGCGTGGACCGGCCGGGACAGCGCTTCTGGGTCTACAACCGGGCCGGCAAGCCCTGCCTGCGCTGCGGCACCCGGGTCCGATCGGGCGACCTGGGTGAGTCGGAGCTGACGCTGCGCGACACCTACTGGTGCCCGCGCTGCCAGACCTGACCGCGGAGGACAGAGCTGACCACGGACCAGACCTGACTGGTCAGGTCTGGTCGTGATCGGGCGTCAGTGGTCGACGGCCTCGACGATGCAGCTCTGGACCTGCTTCGCCGCGTCCGAAGTCTCGGAGAAGTCGGCCGGTGCCGCGGTGGCGGTGCTCTCGTCGGCGACGACGTCCTCGGCGACCTTGTTCACCGGGACGACCATGCCGTCGAAGTCCTCGGCGGTCGGGTCGGACTCGGTGCCGAAGACCGCGACCTCGTCGTCGTTGGGGTCGTCGCTCTGGTTCGGGGCCACCGAGACGCCGAGGTACCAGCCGGCCTCGCCCTTCGTGACGCTCGCGACGTCCGTGTTGTCGTGCGGCCCCACGGCCTCGTCGATCGCGTCGACGGCGGCACTCGAGGCGACCTGGCAGGGGGCGCTGTTGCGCTGGCCGGGGTCGGTGCGGGTGGCGGACTCCTCGGAGCCCGGAACCTTCGCGACCGGGTCGCCGTTCTGGGCGCCGGCGTTCGAGCAGCCGCCGAGCAGCATGCCGATGGTGGCGAGGCCGACGAGGGTGGCAGTGGTCTTCGCGCGCATGCTCATGGCGTGGACGGTAGGCGGACGCAGGTGTGCCGGAGCCCAGGAGTGCGTCCCGTGGCTCCGGCACACGAGGGTCCGGCACATGAGTCGACTCCCGCTACTGGTGCGACATGATCCACGCCAGCAGGTACGACCGGGTGTTGCCCGTGTCGATGTCCTCCGCCGGCAGTTCGCGGGCGAGGGCGAGTGCCGCCGTCGCCTGGCTGCCCGACGCCAACGCCCGGTACATGAGCAGGTAGTCGCCGAACTGCACCGCGTAGTCACCCTCCGGCACGGCCTCGTCGAGGACCTTCCCGATCTGCTGCTTGCCGCCGGCGGCCACGTAGTCCGCGGCGACGGCGGGCATCGGGATGAGCTCGATGCCGGCCGGTGCCGCCGGGTCCGCGCTGAACCAGGTGGCGTGGTCCCGCTTGCCGCCCCAGTTCAGGGAGACGACGGTGTGCTGGAACCCGGGGAACGGCCGCAGGTCCGGGTCGAGGACGTCCCGCTCCGCCGAGGCCGCCTCGTTCGCGAGCAGCCAGTCACCCAGCTGTTCGGTCGCGCGCGACCCGGAGACCTGTCCCCAGCGGGTGAGCCCGTTCCAGGCCGACACCGCCTCGGACGACGACTCCTGGTTTCTCCTGTCGGGTGTCGGAGATGCCGTCCGTCGGGCCCACGGGGGCATGACGGACGACGGTGTCGGCGACGGTGGCGACAGGGACCCGGACGCGGTGGTCCGGCGCGGACGGCGGCTAGGGTTCCTCGTCCGTGGCACGGTGCGCGCCGAGGGTGCGGCGTGCACCGGAGCGGTCCGCCCTCGGGAGACGGGACCGGTGTTCGGTGTGTGTTCGGATGTGTGTCGGCGACCCGTGCCGCCGATGGGGTGAGCGTACGTCACGACTTGCACCCGGCGTGTGACGATCGTGTGAACACGGCCCCTGACCGGGGGTCACGGGCCTGTCACCCCGCGGGCCCTGCGTTCTGGGGACAGTCGGCGGCGGGCGGGCGTGGCTGCGGCTCCGTGTCAGACCTCGGCGAGTCGCTGGTCGACGATGCGGAACCGTCGTGCGCACCTCGCTGCGACGCGTTCGCTGTGTGTCGCGATCACGAAGGTGGCGCCCTCGTCCTGCAGGCGCTCGAAGAGATCGAGTACCTGCGTTTCCGTCTCTTCGTCGAGCGCTCCCGTCGGCTCGTCGGCAAGCACCACAGAGGGTCGCTTCATCAGTGCGCGAGCGATCGCGACCCGCTGCGCCTCCCCGCCCGACAGTGCACCCGGACGGTTCCTCTGGATGCCCGGGAGTCCGACGAACTCGAGACATTCAGCCGCTCGGGTCCGTACCCCGGATCTGTCAGTGGCACCGAGGACGAGGTTCGCGAGCACGCTGCGGTCATGCAACAGGTCGTACCCCTGCGTCACGATCCCCATCGTCTCGAGCCGATGTCGTGCCATCACTGCAGACGTCCGGACGAGGGGTCGTCCAGCACTGGAGTACGAACCGTCGTAGTCCAAGTCGAGGCCCGCCAGCATCCGGAGCAGTGTGCTCTTCCCGCTGCCGCTGCGGCCGAGCAGCGCCACGGAGGGATCAGTGTCGCCGACGACCAGATCCAGTCCGCTGAAGAGTGACCGGATGGCTCCGTTCGGTTCACGGATGGACTTCGACACGTTCCTGAGCTCGATGCTCGTCATCGTCCCCGCCGTCCAGGAGTCTCCGTGGCGAGGATCCGGTGGGCGCGGCTCACAGCGTCGAGCGAGAACCAGACCCCGAGCGCGGCCATCACTCCGAGGAAGGGGTAGGCATGGTGGTTCGGGAGCAGCGCGCATCCCACGGCGTAGAGGACGACGACGATCGAGTACTCCACGGCCCAGGTCTGGCCCACCGTCCGGAGGATCGCGCGGTCGCTTCGCCCGACCGTCCTGCAGATGCGCACCCATCGTCGGCGGTGGTCGCCGAGGACCCTGTTGATCCTTCGGCAGACGACGATCGTCGCCACGCCCGTCATCGCCGACACTGCGCCCAACAGCCCGAAGTTCTCGATCACGATCTGGCGAACGAGTCGGAGCTGGACCAAGTACGTCGGGATGCCCTGCAAGGAGTACTCGTGGAACCCGGTCCTCGCGGCGATCGCACCGAGCTCGCCGATCACGTCGTCGTAGGTCATCGACGTCGACGCCGCGATGTCCGTGTTGAGCATCGCGAAGGCGACGATGCCTCCGGTGTACCGATCTTGCTGGACGAAGCGACCGACATCAGCCGGGTAGGGCAGGACGATCGTGTCGTCCAAGTAGTGGTTGATGTCGCCGCGGTGGAACACGGCGCTGCCGGGCGAGAGGAACCCGGTGACCCGGAGGCGCTCGCGCACACCGTAGACATCCGCCCGGAGTTCGTCGCCGATCTCGTACAGGCCGCGGTAGTCGGAGCCGAGGACGACCGGCACCAGGCCGGAGCTGTAGTCGACGTCCGTCCAGACCGGAGCCGAGCCGGACGTCACATCGAGCCTCGAGAACGCGAACATCTCATGGTTCATCTGCATCGACTTCACGTCGCGGAGCCGTTCCCCACCCTCGCCGCGGTACTCGCCGCGCTCTGCGAGGCCGGAACCAGCGTTCGCGTCGAAACGACCGTCACCGCGGAAGTCCTCGATGACGACGGGCTGGTCGAACGCCGACAGGAAGTCCAGCCGGTCGTTGTGTCCGAGTTGCGCGACGAAGTCGGTGAGCGTGCGGAGGTCACGGTCCGACGCTCGGAAGCGCTCGAAGCCGTCGGTGTCGCCGAGGAAGGTGTCGACGAGGCCGTAGAGGTCGACGTCGCGGTCTGCCGCCAGTGAGCCGTTGACCGCTCCACTCGTCGACTGTGCAAAGGTGCCGAAGGTGTAGAGCGACACGGCGAAGACCGCCATGACGAGCGCCTTGACAGCGATCAGGAGACCGTTGCGCCGAAGATCACGGATCAACTCCATGATCGCCGCCTCATCGGCCCGACGAGGAGCATCACGACGACGAACACCATGCACTGGCTCGAGACGGCGGCCAGGACCGGCCCGGCCAGGCGGACGCCGAAGCAGGACAACCCGGTGAGGACCGCGGCGCAGACGATGATCGGGGTGCTGCACGCGACCAGGACGGTCCGGAACAGCACTGCTGCGGAATCGAGTCCGACCAGGCGGCGGATCCGCGCTCGATCGCCCTCGTGCCGAGCCGCCGAGACGGCCGCCACAGCGCTCGCCATCGTCGCGACGGCGAAACCGAGCGTCAGGACGATCGGCGTGACGAAGTCGACTGTCGTGCGGCGGTTGGCGCCACCGGCCACGGGTTCGATCCGGTCGCTGCCGAAGACCGCCACGGCGCGGGTGCCGATGTCGGGCCCGTCCAGGACCGTGCGGGTCTGGGCCGCGTCGAAGAGGGCCGGGGCTGCGATCAGGATGTCCTCCGCGAGCAGGCTGTCCTCCCTGAGCCCGAGACGCCCGACGACCTCGTACTGTGCACCCGCGACCTCGACGAAGGGGACGCCGCCCTCGACTTCGGTGTGCACGGCTTCCCCGACCAACGCCCGCCCGACATCGGACGCCGAGAACCGGATCCCGATCGACGGTGCGACGTCGGACCAGTTCCCGTTGAGCACGACCACAGTTCGAGCACGAGGTACTTCCTCGAGATCACGGAACGCCCGCGTCCCGACCGCGAACTCAGCTCGGTGCTCCATCAGCTCGCCGACGGTCGCGTGCACGGCGACCGCCTCGGGCGAGAGGAGGGCGCGGCCCTCTGCCGCGAGCGCCTGCGCGCGGGTCTGGAACACACCGAGGGCGCAGACCAGCCCCGTCGTCATCAGCAGCAGCGCGGCAACTGCCAACGCCTGCCTCCAGGTCATAGCTCCCTCTCGATCGACAGCCCACGGACCGGCCGAGCCGGCCTGTGGGGCGCCCCGCTGCTGCTCAGCGGCCGTAGTAGGTCTTCGCAGCGCCGTTCCCGTTGCTCGCCGCGTTGGGGTTGAACGCCTTCCACGGCGACACGGCTTCGGTGGCGCCGGTACCCCATTTCCGACCCGAGGTCGCGATGACGCCGGACGCCGGCCAGTAGTGCTCGAGCTGGGCGGTCGTGTAGTGCCGGGTTCCTGCCCACTTGGTCCATCCGTGTGCACGTTTGTTCGTCGTCCCGCCGATGACGCGCGACTCTGCGGTCCCACGGTGGCTCACGCTCGCGAACGTCCCAGCACGGGGCGCGGAGCCGTCCGAGAAGCTCCCGCTGATCTCACTCCAGCCACCGGCCGTCTCCCGCCCGGTATCGGTGGCGGACGCAGGTGCGGCGATCAGCACCGCGGATAGAGCGACTGCTGCCACACATCCTGCAGCGAGATGACGACGTACGGCCGTGTTCTTCATGGTGCCCCTCCCCTGACCGGCAGTATTCCACCGGTGAGATGATGCTGCCACGCCGCCGATCAAGTGGCAAGGGTCGCATCACCGCAGGTGCATCACATCGACCCCGCCTGGTGCAGCCGCTCCGCCGCGACCGCCCGCACGGCCTCGGTCACCCGTTCGAGCAGCGGCGACGCCAGGTTCCACCGCTGCCACCAGAGCGCCACGTCCGCCCGACGTCCCGGGGTGAGTTCGACCAGGTCGCCCCGCTCGATCGCCCCGAGGCACTGCGCCTCCGGCAACAACCCCCACCCGAACCCGAGCTGCACCGCCCGGGCGAAGTCGGCCGAGTTCGGGACGAAGTGCCGTGGACCACGGGGCGCGTGGCCGAGCACCCGCCGGAGGAACCCCTGCTGCAGGTCGTCGTCGCGGTCGTAGTCCACGAGCGGCACCCGGTCCAGGCGGGCCGTCATCCGCCGCTCGGTGTCCGCGCCGTCGAGGTACCGCCGGACGAACGACGGTGCGGCGACGGCCCGGTAGCGGTCCACCCCGAGCGGCACCGACGAGCACCCCTGCACCGGCTCCGCCTCGGCCGTCACCGCAGCCATCACCGTGCCCGCACGGAGGAGCTCGGCGGTGCGGTCCTGGTCCTCACGGTGCAGGTCGAAGACCACCTCGGTGTCGGCACGGACGATCGCGAGGGCGTCGAGGAACCACGTCGCGAGCGAGTCCGCGTTGACGGCGAGTGGGATCGACGGCGTGCGTCCCGGCACGTCGGAGTCCGGTACGTCGAGCGCCCGGGAGGTCTCCTCGTCGAGCAGCCGCACCTGTCGCGCGTGGCGGAGGACGACCTCACCGTCCGGCGTCGGCGCGATCGGCGTGGTCCGCTGCAGCAGCACCCGGCCGACGAGCTGCTCCATCGCCTTCACCCGCTGGGACACCGCCGACGGTGTGATCGACAGCTCGCGGGCGGCGGCGTCGAAGGTCCCCGCGTCGACGGCGGCCAGGAGGGTCTCGAGGTGGTCACGCTGGAACTGCACCATCAGCGCAGCTTACGGCGCACCAGGAACCTGAGCTGGTCTACGGGTGCGTACCGGCCTAGCGTTCCCCTGTGACCACACCGCTCGACGCCCTGCTCCCCGCCCTGTCCGGCCTGGGCACGGGGCTCGCCCTCATCGTCGCGATCGGGGTGCAGAACACCTACCTGCTGCGGCTCGCGGTGAGCGCGCGACTCGGGGTGGTCGCCGTCGCGGTGGCCGTCTGCGCGCTGTCGGACGCGGCCCTCATCATCGCCGGGGTGCTCGGCGTCGGGGCCGTCGTCGAACGGGTCCCGGCAGCACTGCTGGTCATCCGGTTCGTGGGCGCGGCGTTCCTGCTGACGTACGGGGTGCTCGCGGCCCGGCGGGCGCTGCGGCCCTCGGGCGAGGCGATCCGTCTCGACGAGCGGGCCGCCGAGGACGGGGTGCCCGTCTCGGCGGGTGCGGGCCCTGGGGCCCACGGCCTGGAGGCTGCACCGGCGTCGCGGGGGGAGGGCGTGCCTCCCGGCCGGGCCGGTCTGGGCGACCGGCGTCCGGGAGGCGACCCGGCGGGGCCGACGATGCCTGCCGCGGTCCTGACCATGCTGGTGTTCACGTGGGCGAACCCGCACGTGTACCTGGACACGCTGGTGTTCCTCGGGTCGGTCGCGAACCAGCAGGGGGTCGACGACCGGTGGTGGTGGACCGTGGGGGCGGTCGCGGCGAGCTGCCTGTGGTTCGGGGCCCTCGGCTTCGGAGGTCGGCTGCTGCGCCCGCTGTTCGCGAAGCCGCTGACCTGGCGGGTCTTCGACGCCCTGGTCGCCGTCGTGATGCTCGCCTTCGGCCTGGCGCTGCTCCTCGGCGCCTGAGCCCGCGGCCTCGTCGGCGCTGCCGCCCGCTGCCGCCCGCCGCAGCCCGCCGCCCGGCGTCCCGCCGGCGTCGTCGGGCGCCGCACCACAGAAGACGGCTCGCGCCACGGGATGCCGTGGCGCGAGCCGTCTTCTGTGGTGCTGATCCGAACGGCACCGGGCGGCACGCTGGTCGGCGGAGGTGCTACTCGCGCATCGCCTTGCCGACGCGGCTGTTACGGCGGCTGTAGCCGAAGTAGATCGCGAAGCCGATGACGAGCCAGACGACGAACCGGATCCAGGTCTCGACCTCGAGGTTGAGCATCAGCCAGAAGCAGAGCACCGCGGACAGGATCGGGACCACCGGCGACCACGGCACCCGGAAGGCGCGGGGTGCGTCGGGGCGGGACTTCCGGAGCACGATGATGCCGATCGACACGAGCACGAAGGCGGAGAGCGTGCCGATGTTGATCATGCCCTCGAGCTTGTCGACCGCGGTGAACCCGGCGAGGAACGCGACGACGATGCCGGCGACGACCTGCACCCGGACCGGGGTCTGCGTCTTCGGGTTGGTGACCGAGAACCAGCGGGGCAGCAGGCCGTCGCGGCTCATCGAGAACACGATGCGGGACAGGCCGAGCAGCAGCACCATGACGACCGTGGTCAGGCCGATCAGGGAGCCGATGGCGATGATGCCGGCCGCCCAGGGCAGCCCGACGATGTCGAACGCGGACGCCAGCGAGGGAGCCTTCTCCTCAGCGAGCTGCTTGTACGACACCATGCCGGTGATCACGATGCTGACGCCGACGTAGAGCAGCGTGACGATGCCGAGCCCGATGAAGATGCCTCGGGGCAGGGTCTTCTGCGGGTTCTCGGTCTCCTCGGCACTCGTGGCGACGACGTCGAAGCCGATGAAGGCGAAGAACACCAGCGACGCCGCGGCGAGCAGGCCGAAGACGCCGTACTGCGCCGGTGCCGCACCGGTCACGAAGGAGACGAGCGACTGGGTCAGCACGCTGCCCTCGGCACCCTTGGTCGGCTCCGCGGCGGGGATGAACGGCGTGAAGTTCGCGGCCTTGACGAAGAAGGCGCCGACCACGATGACGAACAGGACGATCGCGACCTTGATGACGGTGATGACCGCGGAGACCCGGCTGGACAGCCGCGTGCCGAACGCCAGCAGCGCGGTGAACACGCCGACGATGAGGACCGGACCCCAGGTGAAGCCGATCGGCCCGATCGCGATGGTGCTCGGCAGTGTGACGCCGAACACGTCGAACGCGGTGCTGAGGTAGATGCCCCAGTACTTCGCGATGACGGCGCTGGCGGTCAGGGTCTCGAGGATCAGGTCCCAGCCGACGATCCACGCGAGCAGCTCGCCCATCGTGGCGTAGGTGAACGTGTACGCCGAGCCGGCGACCGGGATCGTCGAGGCGAACTCGGCGTAACACATGATCGCCAGGCCGCACGTGACGGCGGCGAGCAGGAACGACACGATCACGCCGGGGCCGGCGAAGTTCGCGGCGGCGTTCGCGCCGACCGAGAAGATGCCGGCACCGACCGCGACGGCGATCCCCATCGCGGCGATGTCGAACGTCTTCAGGGAGCGCTTGAGCGAGCGCCCCTTCTCGTCGGCGTCGGCGAGCGACGCCTCGATGGACTTGGTGCGGAGGGCCATGGGACGTTCCTGTCATCGGAGCAGGCGGACCCCGGAAGGGTAGTGGTATACCGCACAGCGGTGCAACCGGGGACCGTGCGTCGCCGATCAGACGGCAGCGTCGGAGCGCCCCTCGCGCCACGCACGGAGGAACCGGGCACCGGCCTCGTCGTGGATGACCCCGTCCGGCGCGGTGAGCACCGGGTACGGCGTCTCGGGGACACCGTCGGCCGGTCGGACGTCGACGTGCGCGACCCGGTGCCCGTTCGCGTGCAGCCAGTCCGCCATCGCGTAGTCGCTGCGGGAGTCGCCGACCGTCCGCCACTCGAGGGGCAGGTCGCCGTCCTCGGCCAGGAGCTCGAGCGCCCGCTCGGCACCGAGGTCCTTGCCGCTGCGGTCGGACTCGACGTCGGTCGAGATGATCGTCGGGTCGATGCGCCACGCGACCGCGCCGTGCTCGTCCGGACGCACGTCGTCGAGGCGGCGGACGCCGAGCCCGCGGCGCTCGAGTGCGGCCATCGCCTGCGCGTCGAACGCGGGCTGCCGGGCCAGGTACGCCGCACTGTCGACGTCCACCAGCTGCTCGATCGACACCATGGCGTGCTTGGTCTCGTCGAAGAAGACCAGGTCGGCGTACTCCTCACGGACGAGCTCGCGCATCTCGTCGGCGAAGTCGCGCGGCAGCGCCAGGTCCTCGGCGACGGTCAGGTCGCCCATGCCGCCGGGGAACTGCGGGCCGATCGAGCACCAGACGGCACCCTTCTCGCACACCGCGTGCACCCGCCCGCCCGCGGCGAGACCGCCGGCGAGGAGGGGGCCGACGACCTGCTCCCGGATGAAGGCGTCGCTGCGTCCGGTGTTGAACACGACGGGGATGCCCTCGGCCGCCAGGGCGACGAGGTCCTCGACGATGCTCGGGATCGCGATGGTCCGCGAGAGCGGGCTGGCGATCGGGCCGTCGACGTCGAGCAGGAGTCCGAGGCGGGGTGCGTTCACCCGTCCATCCTGGCGTAGGTCAGCGCGCGCAGCCACGGCGCGGCGTGCGGTTCAGTGCGCGTCGGGACTGGGCTGGGTCTGGAGGAACCCGTCGACCGTGCTCCGCAGCACCGCGGGGTCCGGCACGTGGCCCTGCCCCTCGAGCACCACGGCCGTCGAGCCGGGCACCGTCTCGACCACCGCGCGCGCGGCCGCCCGGGTCCAGGTGGGTCCGGTGGTGCCCGCGGCGACGAGCACCGGGATCCCCACCGCGGCGAGTGCCCGCTCCGGCACGACGAGGCCACTGAGGACCCGGACGTCACGGCCGAGGACCCCGGCGTCGGCGAGCAGGGCCTTCCACAGCTTCGGTTTGAGGGGCACGGCGGAGACCTGCAGCATCGGGATGCCGAGCACCCGGGTGAGGTAAGCGCGGACCGCGGCGGCTCGGCGGCCGCCGGCGATCATCTCGTCGAGGCGGTCGGCGAAGAGGACGTCGTCGGCGTGCGCGTCGACGCTCGCGCGGTACGGCGGTTCGTAGAGCACGGCACGGCCGACCGGGACGCCGGTGGCGACGGCGTGCAGGACGACGGCGGCACCGACGCAGATGCCGAGGAGGTCGACGGGAGCGCCGACGTCGGCGACCACGGCGGCGAGGTCCTCGACCTCTCGCGCGACCGACCAGGGCCGGGTGTCACCGCTCTCTCCGCGGCCGCGGCGGTCGTACGTGACGACCCGGTAGCGGTCGGAGAACGCGGCGACGACCCCGTCCACGAACGGGGTGCCCCGGTGGTCGAAGGCTCCGCCCACGAGGACGAGCGCAGGGCCGTCCCCGCTCGACGAGACCGCGATCCGTGTGCCGTCCGCTGACAGCACCGATCGGTCGGCGGTGGTCGTCATGGCGTCCTCGTTCGGTCTCGACGGCGAGTGGCGCGCCCCCGGTCGTGCGGCACCCGGGGGGTACGACACGCATCGCGCTCGACGCTGATCTCGGTCCACGGAGTTCCGTGGACCACGCCGTCGTCGTGAGTCTGACAGGCCCGGGGCTCCGCGTCACCACCCACGTCCTGGGGGAGCGCTTGATGCTCCCTGTGAACGCGTGACCCGTCCGAGGGGTGCTCAGACGAGGGCGTCAGCGGCCACGGACTCGCGCTCGAGCAGCGACCGCTTGACGTCGAGCCCCCAGGCGAACCCGCCGAGGGAACCGTCAGAGCGCAGGACCCGGTGACAGGGCACGAAGAGGGCGGGGGCGTTCCGGGCGCAGACACTGGCGGCAGCGCGGACGGCGTCCGGGCGACCCATCGCGCTCGCGAACGCCGTGTACGTCAGCGTGGACCCCGCGGGGATGTCCCGGAGCCGCCGCCAGCCCTCGGCGAAGAGCTCGGTGCCGACCTGGTGGACGGGCACCTGCATGGCGTGCTCGGGCTCCCCCGCGTAGTAGGCGTCCACGGCGTCGGCCGCGCGGACCTGCCCGTCGAGGACCCGCGTCGGCCGGTGCCGTTCGGCCAGGCGCGCGAGGATCCGGTCCGGGTCGGCGGTCCACCCCGAGGCGAGGACCCGCCCGCGGTCGTCTTCGAGCACGGTGAAGGGCCCGTCGGGGGTGGAGAGGGTGGTGAGGACGGCGTCGGTCATCGGGGTTCCTTCCCGGGGTTCGTGGAGGTCGCTGCGGTCCGGTCCATCGCGCGATCGATGATCGGCCGCCAGCAGTGCATCGTGAGGTAGCTCCGCCAGGGGGCCACCCGTTCCGACCATAGGGAGAGTTCACGCGCCGTCCCGGGCAGCCCGAGTTCCTGTGCACCGTTCCGCACGGCGAGGTCGCTGTGCAGGAAGAGATCGGGGTGGTGCCGGACCCGGAGTGCGACGTAGTCCGCCGTCCACGGGCCGATGCCCTTCACAGCGAGCAGGCCGGAGCGGAGTTCGTCGAGCGACTGACCACCGTGGACGACGAGACTGCCGTCCGCGAGCGCCGCCGCGACGCGCATGATCGTGTCGACCCGGGCTGCGGGGCCGCGGAGGACCTCCCGCCCGCGCTCGGCGATCACCCCGGCACGGGGGAACAGCCGGACGACGGGCTCGTCGGAGTCAGGGACCCCCGGCACGAGACCCGCCGCCACCTGCTCCCCCAGCGCCGCCACGAGCCGCGTCTGCGCCGTCCGGGCCGCCGCGACGGACACCTGCTGCCCGATGAGGGTGCGGAACACCACCTCGTGCGGGTCCACCGCCCCCGGCAGCCGCATGCCGGGCACCCGTGCGACGACCGGTGCGAGCTCGGGCACCGCCGCGAGGGCCGCGTCCACCGCCACCGGGTCGGCATCGAGGTCGAACAACGATCGCACCCGGGCCACGAGGGTGGGCAGGTCGGACAGGTCGGTGAGCCGGACGAGCAGGTCCAGCCCGGTCCGCCCCCGACCGGAACGCTGGCCGGAGCCACCAGAACCGTGCCCGGCCCCGCCGGGCCCGGCCCCGCCGGACCCAGCCCCGCCGGTACCGGACGCGACCCCGTCGTGGTCCGCAGCCGTCGCGCGGAACCAGCCCGGGCCTCCCGGCAGGTCCAGCACCCGCCCGTAGGACGCGACCCGCCCGGCCGCGTCGAAGCCGACCTGCTCCATGCCGGCGAGCGCGTGCAATGCGTGCCACTCGAGCAGCCCCTGCACGTCGAACGGCGGCCGCGCCGGCAGGTGCACGCGGAGCGCGCCGTCACCGCCCGGCGCGACCCGTCGTCGGGACCGCAGTTCGGTGGGGGTGAGCGCGAAGACCTCGCGCACGGTGTCGTTGAACTGGCGGACGCTCGCGAACCCCGCGGCGAAGGCGACGTCCGCCATCGGCAGGTCGGACGAGGTGAGCAGGGTCCGCGCGGTCTGCGCCCGGTGCGCGCGGCTGAGGGCCTTCGGTCCGGCGCCGAGCTCGTCGGTCATGATCCGGTTGAGTTGCCGTTCCGAGTAGCCGACGCGGGTGGCGAGGCCGGGGACGCCCTCCCGTTCGACGACGCCGTCGAGGACCAGGCGCATCGCGCGGCCGGCGACGTCCTCGCGGAGGTCCCACTCGGGGCTGCCGGGCGTCGCCTCGGGCAGGCACCGGCGGCAGGCGCGGAAGCCGGCGAGGTGCGCGGCGGCACTCGTCCGGTAGAAGGTGACGCCGGTCGATCGGGGTGTGCGGGCCGGGCAGCTCGGGCGGCAGTAGATGCCGGTGGAGTGCACGGCGGTGACGAACTGACCGTCGAACCGCGCGTCCCGCGAGGCCGCGATCCGGTACCGCTCGTCGTGCTGTGAGACGGGCTGCGAGACGGGCTGCAGATCGGGCTGCGCGTCGAGCGGCGCGTCGGCTCCGGTGGTCGTCATGCGGTCAGCCTGGCACGGGCCGACGACACCGGACTGGCGGGAATCGGACGTCGCAGCACCCCGGGTGGACGGGACGGCCGGGAGGCGCGGCTACCGTCGACCGCATGCCTCCCGTCCTCGACCCGGTCGCCTCCGTCGCGCTGCCGCACGCCCGCGACGTCGAGGTGACGATGCTGCTGGTCTCCCGGAGGCACCGCTACGAGGGCCGTCCCGCGGACGGGGCGACACCGTCCGACGAGGAGGAGCTCCGCGACCGCATCGAGCTGCGCGCAGGACTCGGGATCGTCGGCGACCGCTACTTCGCTGCCCGGGCGCACGTGCACGCGTCGGTGACCCTGATCGGGCTCGCGGGGCTCGAGGCGGTGGGACGGGAGCTCGGGGTGTCGATCGACCCGGCGGCGACCCGACGGAACGTGTTCCTGCGCGGCGTCGACGTCGAGGCACTGCGGGGCGAGCCGTTCGCCCTGGACTCCGGTGACGGCCCGGTGCTCTTCCGCGGCTACCGGCCGGCGAACCCGTGCGCGTGGATGGACACCGAGGTGGCACCGGGGGCGTTCCGGGCGATGCGCGGGCGCGGCGGGGTGCGCTGCGACCCCGAGTCCGACGGCGTGCTCACCCTCGGCCACGCCGTGCTCCGCACCGCGCACCCGGTCCCCGCCGGCTGAGTCCCGCAGCCTGGCGGGTCCGCGGAACGCAACGTGGGCGGCTCCGCGCAACGGAGTACCGCTGCGCGTTGCCGCCCACGTTGCGTGTTGCGAGGGGTCAGGCGAGGGCGGCCTGGATCGCGTCGACGAACGCCGGCAGGTCGCCGGGGTTCCGCGACGTGATGATCGTGCTGCCGGTCTCGTCGACCTGGACCTCCTGGTCGACCCACTCGGCACC
Organism: Curtobacterium sp. APC 4022; assembly: GCF_030407555.1. Lineage (NCBI taxonomy): Bacteria > Bacillati > Actinomycetota > Actinomycetes > Micrococcales > Microbacteriaceae > Curtobacterium > Curtobacterium sp. APC 4022. The sequence goes on along the minus strand of NZ_JASDDD010000002.1, from coordinate 142,273 downwards.
GGCGTTGCGGACGTCCGTCTGCAGCGAGGGGAACGAGGTGATCGTGCGACCCGGCAGGACACCGGCCTCGACGAGGGTCCACGGGCCGTGGCAGATCGCCGCGACCGGCTTGCCGGCCTCGACGAACGCCTTCACGAGGTCGATCGCGGTGGCCTCCTGGCGGATGGTGTCGGCGTTGATCGTGCCGCCGGGGACCACGAGGGCGTCGAAGTCGCCGGCCGAGACACCGTCGAGGGTGGTGTCGACGTCGACGTCCTTGCCCGGGTCCTTGTCGCCGACCAGGGTCTGGATCGAGCCCGACTCCTTCGCGGCGACCGTCACGGTGGCGCCGCGCTCACGGAGCTGGTCGGTGGGGACGACGATCTCGTCCTGCTCCACGCCGTAGTTCGTCGCGATGACGAGGATCTTCTTGCCGTCGAGGGCTGCCATGGTCACTCCTTCCGCAGGCCGGGGTCTCCGGCTGCGCACACCACGGTCGTCGGACGCCGCTGGGTGTGTTCGCAGAGCGCAGGAGACGCTCAGCCCCGGATGCGGAACCCGTCGCCCTCGGCCGTCACGGTGACCCCGTCGTACCCCGTGATGCGCACCAGGTCCGCCGGCAGGTCGGCGGAGGCGAGCGTCCCGACGGCGACGGTCGTCGCACCGGAGGCGAGCGCAGCCTCCAGTCCGGCGGGGGCGTCCTCGAAGGCCAGGCAGTCCTCGGCAGCGACCCCGAGCAGGGCGGCACCCCGCAGGTAGCCGTCCGGGTGGGGCTTGCCGTGCTCGACGTCGTCGGCGGCGACCACGGCGTCCGGGACGGGCACGTCGGCGGCGCGCATCCGGTTCACGGCGAGGTCCCGCGGGGCGCTGGTGACGAGCGCGACCGGCACACCTGCGGCCAGGAGCCGACGGACGAACGCACCGGCGCCGGGGACCTCGATGATGCCGTCGGTGTTCTCGACCTCGTCGTTGACGAGCTCGAGCGCGACCCGGCGCTGCTCGTCGGGAGCCAGGTCGGGCAGGAAGTGGCGGATCGTGTCGATCGTCTGTCGGCCGTGCGAGAAGCCGAGGATCGTCTGCGGGTCGAGGTCTTGCTCGGCGCCGAACCGGCTCCACGCACCCTCGACGATGGCGGTCGAGTCGACGAGCGTCCCGTCCATGTCGAACAGGACCCCGGACACCACGACGTCGATCACGCGCCCGACCCTACCCGGCAGGCGTGACGTGCAGCGGGACGAGCAGGGGGCTCCTCGTCAGCGCGCCCGCACGTACCGCGTCAACAGCACGTCCCCGGCCCCGTGCAGCACGTGCGCGAGCCGCATCGGCCGGAGTTCTGGCGACGACCCGTGCACGATGCGGCCGCCGTCGCCGCCCTCGAGCGACGGGTCGATCGACAGGCACAGCTCGTCGACCAGGTCGGCCGCCACCAGGGCACCGAGGAAGGACGGCCCGCCCTCGCAGTGGATCGTGCGGAGGCCCCGGTCGACCAGGGCGGCCCGGACCTGTGCCGGGTCGACGGAGTCCTCGCCGCAGGACACCACGTCGGCGACGGCCTCGAGCGCGTGCCGCCGCTCGAGGTCCGCGGACGCCGAGGTGAGGACGACCGGTCGGACCGGCGCCTCGGTGAACACCCGCGAGGCCGGGTCGAGGCCGAGCGACCCCGTCACGATCGCGAACACCGGGTGGTCGGGCAGTCCGTGCTCTCGACGCCAGGCGACGTCGGCGTCGTGCAGCACCATCGGCCCGTACCCCTCGTCGCGGACGGTGCCCGCGGCGACCAGGACGACGTCGGCGACGCGGCGCAGCAGGTCGAACACGCGCAGGTCGTCGTCACCGCCGAGGGAGCCGGACTTGCCGGCCGCGGTGGCGGAGCCGTCGAGGGAGCTGACGAAGTTCACGCGGAGCCAGCCGCCGTCAGCGGTGCCCTCGGCACCGTCGGTGTAGGCGGCGAGCAGCTCGTCGTCGGACAGGTCGGCGATCGGGTCGGGCAGGTGCGTCACGTGTTGTGCCTCGCTTCCAGGGGGGCGCGCCAGCCGAGGACGGTCTCGACCATGCGCATCGCGTCGACGGACTCGACGACGTCGTGCATCCGGACGATGCGGGCACCGAGCATGGCGCTGACCGTCGCGGCCGCCAACGACCCGGACAGCCGTTCACCGCGGGGTCGGCCGAGGCTCTCCCCCACGAAGTCCTTGTTCGACACCGCGGCGAGGACCGGGTAGCCGAGCGCGACGACCTCCGGCAGACGCCGGGTCAGCTCGAGCGTGTGCACGGTCGTCTTGTTGAGGTCGTGACCGGGGTCGATGATGATCCGGTCCTCGGGGATGCCCGCCTCGAGCGCCCGGTCGACGCGCAGCCGCAGGAAGGCCGCGACCTCGCCCGCCACGTCGGCGTACTGCGGCTTCGGGTACTGCTGGCGCGGTGCCGCGAGCGAGTGCGTGATGACGATCGTCGCATCCGAGTCCGCCACGACGGCGGCCATCCGCGGGTCGGCGAGGCCGGTGGTGTCGTTGACGACGCTGGCACCGGCGGCGATCGCGGCGGCCGCGACCTCGGGCCGGAAGGTGTCGACGCTGATCGTCACGTCGGACTGCTGCGCGACCTGCTCGACGACGGGCAGGACGCGCTCGATCTCGTCGGCGGCGGACAGCTCCGGCCCGGGGGCGAACTTCACGCCGCCGATGTCGACCCAGTCGGCGCCCTGTTCGGCGGCGGTGACGGCGGCCTCGACCGCGCGGTCGAGCGCGAAGGTCCGGCCCTTGTCGTGGAACGAGTCCGGCGTGCGGTTCACGATCGCCATCACGGCGATGCGGTGGTCGAAGTCGAAGGTGCGGCGGCCGATGGTGCGGACGGGTTCGCGCAGGTCCGGCACCACCCACCCGGGTCCGGACGACGCGGCCGCACCGGACGGGAGGCCCGTGCCGAGTCCGACGCGCATCAGGCGTCCGCCCCGGTGCCGGTGCTGCTGCCGGTGCCGCTGCTGGCTCCGGCTCCGCTGCCGATCAGCGCGATCGCCTCGGCCCGGCCCGCCGCGTCGGCGAGGATCCCGCTCGCCGCGACGGTGACGGTCGTGGAGCTCGTCTGCCGCTCCCCCCGGGTCGTCACGCACTGGTGCTGGGCGTCGAGGACGACCAGGACGCCGCGCGCCTCGAGGCCGTCCTGCACCGCCTGGACGACCTGCTCGCCGAGACGCTCCTGCAGCTGCGGGCGGGAGGCCAGTGCCTCCACCACCCGCGCCAGCGTCCCGAGGCCGATGAGCCGCTCGCCCGGCGCGTACGCCAGGTGCGCGGTGCCGAGGAACGGCAGCAGGTGGTGCTCGCACACCGACCGGAACAGGATGTCGCGGACGATCACCAGGTCACCGCGCTCACCGTCGCCGGCGGGCACCGTGCCGTCGCGGGCGATCTGCGTCGCGTCCTGGTCGAGCCCGCGGAAGAACTCCGTGTAGGCGTCGGCGACCCGCTGCGGGGTCCGCTCCAGTCCGGGTCGGTCGGGGTCTTCGCCGATGCCCGCCAGCAGCTCTCGCACGGCGGCCTCGACACGGGCACGGTCCATGCGCTGCGTCACCCGGTCATCCAACACCGCCCGGCGGGGGTGCGACTGGACACGGAACGCGGTGACGTACCCCGATCACGGGGAACGGGCCTCCCGGATGGCTACCCTGCGGCCGCGACGTGCCGGCGGTCCCAGGTTCCTTTAAACTCCCCCGGTGAGCGCCCCGCAGACATCCAGCCCGCCCCGGAACAGCGTCGCATCCGGCCTCGACCGCTTCTTCTCGGTCACGAAGCGCGGATCGACCATCCCCCGAGAGATCCGTGGTGGTCTCGTCTCCTTCGTGACGATGGCCTACATCGTCATCCTCAACCCGCTCATCCTCGGCGGGTTCAGTGCCGACCAGGCCGCCAAGGACGTCAGCGGCGGATGGCTCGAGAACGCTCAGGTGGCCGCGGCCACCGGCCTGGTCGCCGGTCTCATGACCATCGCGATGGGCGTGGTCGCGAACCTGCCGTTCGGCATCGCGGCGGGCCTGGGGATCAACTCGTTCCTCGCCGTCAGCGTCGTCCACCAGGTGACGTGGGCCGAGGCGATGGGTCTCGTCGTCATCAACGGCGTGATCATCGTGATCCTGGCGTTGACGGGCATCCGGACGATGATCTTCACCGCCGTGCCCGCGCAGCTCAAGGCGGCGATCACGGTCGGCATCGGCCTGTTCATCGCGTTCATCGGCCTGGTCGACTCCGGCTTCGTGCGCTCCTCGGGGCTCGCCTCGCCGCCGCTGCAGCTCGGTGAGGACGGCTCGGTCGGGGCCCTGCCGACGATCGTGTTCCTCATCGGCCTGGTGATCATCGGCACGCTGATGGCCCGTAAGGTCAAGGGCGCGCTGCTCATCGGCATCATCGCGACGACGATCATCGCGATCATCCTGCAGGCGGTGTTCCACGTGCCGACCTCGGTCGACTCGAAGACCGGCTGGAACCTCAACGCCCCGGGCCTGCCGAGCGCCCTGTTCGCCCTGCCCGACCTGTCGCTCGTCGGCCAGTTCGACTTCGGCGCGTTCGCCCGGATCGGCCCGCTCGCCGCGTCGATGCTCGTCTTCACGCTGGTCTTCACGAACTTCTTCGACGCCATGGGCACGATGACCGGACTCGCGAAGGCCGCCGGGGTCGCGGAGAAGGACGGCACGTTCCCCCGTCTCCGCGCCGCGCTCGTGGTCGAGGGTGCCGGCGCGATCGCCGGTGGCGGCGCCTCGGTGTCGTCGAACACGGTGTTCATCGACTCCGCCGCCGGCATCGGCGAGGGTGCCCGGACCGGCATGGCCTCGGTCGTGACGGGCCTGCTGTTCCTGGCGTCGATGTTCCTGACGCCGCTGACGCAGGTGGTCCCGCTCGAGGTCGCCGCCGCCGGACTCGTCGTGGTCGGCGCGCTCATGGTCGCGCAGGTCGCGGACATCGACTGGTCGGACTTCGGCTCGGCGCTGCCGGCGTTCCTGACCATCGTGGTGATGCCGCTGACGTACTCGATCGCGAACGGCATCGGCGCGGGCTTCATCAGCTGGGTGCTCATCAAGGCGCTGTCCGGCAAGGGCCGACAGGTCTCGTGGCTGCTGTACGTCGTCGCCGCGGGCTTCCTGCTGTACTTCGCCCGCGGCCCACTGGAGACGGCGCTCGGCGTCGGCTGACCCGACCCGCTGAACGCAACGTGGGCGGTTGCTCGCAACGACATCTCGTGGCGAGCAACCGCCCACGTTGCGTTCCGAGGAGGGGACGGACGGGAGGCGCGGGTCAGTCCGGCAGGTCGGTGGGCGTCGCCTCGTGGTGGCGGTGGGCCGGCGTGCGCCGGTCCTCCTTCATGCCCGCCTCGAACAGGTGGCGCTTGCCGCCGACGAGCTGCTCGCGCGCGGTCCGCTCGAGTTCCTTCGCGGTCGCGTAGTAGCCGTCGTCGTAGTCCTCGACGATCTGGAACGTCCACCGACCGGCGATCACGTTCCGGCCGACGAGCTCGGTGTCGATGCGCTCCGCCAGCTCAGTGTGTCCGGCCTTCCGCAGCTGCTCCACCGCCTCGCCGATGTTCAGGTCGGCGGTGCCGGTCAGACGGTGGAACCCGTACAGCAGACCGCGGGCGTGCTCGATGACCTCGAGCGCTGCGGACAGGCTGCCGAGGGCTTCGACCGTGGCCTCGGAGACCCCGTCCGGGACCTGGTGTGCGGCGTCGGGACCCTGGCTGTCGTCGTTCGTCATGATGCTCGTCTACACGACTGCTCCTCGGTCGGTTGTCGGCATCCGCACAGGGCGAACGCGGCGCGCCGGAGCGGTTGCGGGTGTCGGATGGCCGACCTAGCATTCGAACACACGTTCGAACGAGGAGGCTCCTGATGATGATCGTCGACACCGCGGTCACCGTGTGGTGGACCGGTGGCACACCCGTCCGACTGGTCTGGCTGGGCCGGCGCTGGCGCGTCACCGACGTCCCGACCCGACTGACCACGACCCCGACCGACCTGCCCACCGCGATCACCCACGCACCGGAACGCACCGCCGGGTGGCGTTTCCAGGCGACCGCCGAGGACGGCGAGACCCTGGTGGTCGACATCGTCCCGGACGGCAGCGGGTGGACCGTCGCCCGAACGTGGACGTGAGCACCGTGAACGTGAGCGCCGTCGACGTGAGCGCTGTGGACGGCACCGGGGTGGGTGTGGACCCCGACCCGACGCCGCGCTACGGTCACCGCATGACGACCTGGGTCGCCCTGCTGCGCGGGGTCAACGTGAACGGCATCACGATCCGGAGTGCCGACCTGGCCGAGCTGTTCCGTTCCCTGGGCCACACCGACGTCCGGACGGTCCTGGCCTCGGGCAACGTCGTGTTCACCGCGGCGGACCCCGTCGAGCCCGCGGCGCTGCGGTCGTCCGTGGAGCAGGCTCTCCGGGAGCGCTTCGGGTACGACGCCTGGATCGTGCTCGTGCGCCACGATGCCCTGGCCGACCTCGTCGCGGGGTTCCCCTTCGCGTCGACGGCCGTCCGGCACGACTACGTCGTGTTCACCTCCGAACCCACAGCGCTCGACGACCTGCTCGCCGGACTCGACCTCGATCCGTCGGTCGAGCAGGTCGCCCGCGGCGACGGCGTCGTCTACTGGTCGTGCCCGAAGGGGTCGAGCACGTCGACCGTCTTCGCGAAGCGTGCCGGTGCCGCCCGGTTCAAGCGGACCACGACGGCACGCAACACGAACACGCTCCGCAAGCTGCTCTGACCGGAGACGCCCGGATCAGGCCTGCGCCGGCTGCCCGTTGCTCGCCATCGTGCCGCCGTCGACGGGCAGGATCGCGCCCGTGATGAACGACGCCTCGTCGCTCGCCAGGAACAGCACCGCCGCCGCGACCTCCTCGGACCGGCCGCCGCGGCCGAGGGCGATCCGCTCCGAGAACTCCCGCTTCAGCTCCTCGTCCTCCGCCTGCGACTGCGTCAGGTCCGTCCAGATCAGGCCCGGGGCGACGGCGTTCACGCGGACGCCGAACCCGCCGTTGTCGAGCGCCGCCGCCTTCGTGAAGTTCGAGACGCCGCCCTTCGCCGCGTTGTAGGGGCTCATCCGCCAGTCCGCGGCCTCGCCGGACACCGACGAGGTGTTCACGATCGAGCCCTTCGTCTCGCGGAGGAACGGCAGCGCCACCCGGGTGCCGTAGAACACGCTCGACAGGTCCGTCTCGACGACACGGTGCCACTCGGCGGGCGAGATGTCCGTGATGTCGCCCGAAGTGAACGTCCCGGCGTTGTTGACGAGCACGTCGAGCCGGTCCCACCGGTCGATCGCCGCGTCGACGATCGTCTGCCACGCGTCCGGGTCGGCGACGTCGGCCTGCAGCCACAGTGCCTGTTCCGTCGGCAGGGAGTCGGCGACGTCGCGCACCTTGTCCGCGACGCTGTCGACCAGGACGACCCCGGCGCCCTCCGCGACGAACGCGCGTGCGGTGGCCTCACCGATGCCGGACCCCGCGCCGGTGACGATCGCGACCTTGCCCTCGAACCGCTTGCCCATGGTGTGTTCCTCTCGCGTCGGTGGTCCCCTCGTCAGGGACACCGTCGGCCCGGAGGACACGGGAGATCACGGTGCCCGCCCCGCCCTGGACGGGAGTCCAGGCGGAGGCGGGCATCGGTGGCGGACGGAGGGCGGGCCTCCCGGCCGGATCAGGCGATCAGGCGATCAGGCGGTGGTGTCCTCGTTCTCCATGTCGCGTTCCAGCGAGATCGTCGGGATGGAGGCGGTGATCACCGAACCGTCGGCGCGGAGCGTCCCCTGGATGTCACTGGTGGTCGGCGCGTGGCCGGCCATCCGCGGACCCTGGTGCGGCAGCGGGACGACGGTCGGGTCGCCCGGGCGGACCTCGATCTGCTGGTTGTGGACCCACGCGTCGAAGCCGTCACCGGTCTCGACCGTGAAGGTCAGCGCCTTCTGCTCGAGATCGACGCGCACGCGCGAGCCGTGGACGGTCATCCGGTACGTCAGACGGTCCCAGTCGACCGGCAGCCGCGGGTTGAACGACAGTCGTCCACCGTGGTCGCGCATGCCGCCGAAGCCGTTGACGAGTGCACCCCAGATGCCGCCGGTCGACGCGATGTGCACGCCGTCGGTGGTGTTGCCGTGCAGGTCGGCGAGGTCGACGTAGAGCGCGGTCTGGAAGTACTGGCCCGCGAGCTCGTGGTACCCGACCTCGGCCGCCATGATCGACTGCACGACCGCCGACAGCGTCGAGTCGCCCGTGGTCAGGGCGTCGTAGTAGTCGAAGTCACGACGCTTCTCGGCCGGCGTGAACTCGTGGCCCTGCAGGAACAGGGCGAGCACGACGTCGGCCTGCTTGAGCACCTGGAACCGGTAGATGACCAGCGGGTGGTAGTGCAGCAGCAGCGGCCGCTTGGACTCGGGCGTGCGCTCGAGGTCCCACAGCTCCTTGTCGAGGAACTGGGCGTCCTGCGGGTGGATGCCGCGGTGCGGGTCGAACGGGATCTCCATCGACTCGGCCGCGCGCTCCCAGCTCTCGACCTCGGACTGGTCGAGGCCGGTCCGACGGATCATCCGCGCGTACTCGTCCGGGTCGTCCACGGCGAGGTGCCGGCAGGCGTTGACGGCGGACCAGAGGTTCGCCCGGGCCATCACGTTCGTGTACATGTTGTCGTCGACGACGGTCGTGTACTCGTCCGGGCCGGTGACGCCGTCGATGTGGAACTTCTGGTCGCCGTTCGAACGCCAGAACCCCAGGTCCTCCCACAGGCGGGCGGTCTCGACCAGGATGTCGATTGCGCCGCGCTTGAGGAAGTCGGTGTCGCCGGAGGCCCGCACGTACTGCATCAGGGCATGGGCGATGTCGGCGTCGATGTGGTACTGCGCGGTGCCGGCGGCGTAGTACGCGCTGGACTCTTCACCGTTGATCGTGCGCCACGGGAAGAGGGCACCGCGTTGGTTCAGCTCGCGGGCACGGGACCGGGCGGCGTCGAGCATGTTGTAGCGGAACCGGAGGGCGTTCCGGGCGACGATCGGTGCCGTGTACGACAGGAACGGCAGGACGTAGATCTCCATGTCCCAGAAGTAGTGGCCGCCGTAGCCGGAGCCGGTGACGCCCTTCGCCGCGATGCCGTGGCCATCGGTGCGGGCAGTCGCCTGCGCCAGCTGGAACAGGTTCCAGCGGACGGCCTGCTGCACCTCGGGCTGGCCGGCGACCTCGACGTCGCTGCGGGCCCAGTAGTCGTCGAGCCACTTGCGCTGCTCACCGAAGACCTGCTCCACGCTCTCGTACTTCGCGCGGTCCAGGGTGCGGTCGCAGCGGTCGGCGAGCTCGCGCGCCGGGACCCCGCGGGACGTGTGGTAGACGACGCTCTTGACCAGGCGGATCGGCTGCCCGGCCTTCGCCTGCACCCGGTAGACGTGCTTCGCCAGGTCGTCCTCGATGCTCGAGGTCTCGTCCCAGCTGTTCTCGGTCTCGAGCCGGTGCTCGACGCCGACGCAGATCGTCATGCCCGAGCTGGTCGCCTGGTAGCCGAGCAGGGACCGCGAGCCCGCGTTCCGCTTGAGCCGCGGCTGCAGCACCCGGTCGGTGAAGGACTCGGCCTTGCGCGGGTCGAACGCCGCCGCGGCCGCCTTCATGCCGGCGTGGTACTCGTCGGCGACGTCCTGGCGGTTGAGCACCTGGCTCGACAGCAGCACCGAGGCGTCGTGGTCGAGCATGGTGACCTCGTAGTCGATGACGGCGAGGTGCCGCTCGACGAAGGACACCAGGCGCCGGGAGCGGATGAGCACTCGCTTGCCGGACGGCGTCGACCACTCGGTCTCACGCAGCAGGTACCCGCCGCGGAAGTCGAGCCGGCGGCTGTGGCGGAGGATGTCGGCCTCGGACAGGACGAGCGGCTCGTCGTCGACGTACAGCCGGATGACCTTGGCGTCGGGGACGTTGATGATCGTCTGCCCGGTCTTCGCGAAGCCGAACGCGGTCTCGGCGTGCCGGATCGGCCAGGTCTCGTGGAAGCCGTTGATGTACGTGCCGTACTGCACGCCGCCGCGGCCCTCGTCGAAGTTGCCGCGGAGACCGAGGTACCCGTTGCCGACGGCGAAGTTCGTCTCGTCGACGCCCTGCTCGTCCGCGTACTCGGTCTCGATCAGCGCCCACTCGTCGACCGGGTACCGGACGCGGTCGAGGGGATCGGAGGTGATGGGGTTCATGCGGTCTTCCCGGAGTCGGCAGCAGACAGGTCGGGCAGGAGGTCGGCGAGGTCCGTCACGACGAGGTCCGCACCGTGCTCGCGGAGGGCGTCAGCACCGGCGCCGCGGTCGACCCCGATGACGAGCCCGAACGCGCCGTTGCGGCCGGCTTCGACCCCGCTGGTGGCGTCCTCGACCACGACGCACTCGGCGGCGGTCAGGCCGAACCGCGTCGCGGCGTCCAGGTAGGTGTCCGGCGCGGGCTTGCCGGCCAGGCCGTCGGCGCGGGCCACGGCACCGTCGACGATGACGTCGAAGCGGTCGATGATGCCCGCGGTCCGGAGCACCTGCTTCGCGTTCGCGGAGCTGGAGACCACGGCGACCTCGTACCCGGCGTCGATCGCCGCGGTGAGGAACCGCAGCGACCCCGGGTACGGCGAGACACCGTGCTCCTGCAGCTCGGCGGTGAACTCGGCGTTCTTCCGGTTGCCGAGCCCGCACACGGTGTCGAGCGTGGGGTCGTCGTCCGGGGTGCCCTCGGGGACGTCGATGCCGCGGGCCTGCAGCAGCGACCTGACCCCGTCGTACCGGGGCTTGCCGTCGACGTACGCGAAGTAGTCCTGCTCGGTGTACGGCGCGACCCCGTGGTGCTCGAGGTAGGGCGTGAAGAGGCGACTCCAGGCACGCATGTGCACCTCGGCCGTGGGCGTCAGGACGCCGTCCAGGTCGAAGAGGAGGGCTCGCTGGTCAGCGAGCGGTGCAGGGGTTCGCCGATCCGACGACGTCATGGGCAGACCTTCCAGGGGAGCGGTGTCGAACACGTTTGCTGCGGGGTCAACTCTAGGACCGCTCCGCCGCCACGTGTTCCACGCTGGGGAGTGTGCCGCCCCGTCCGGGGAGCGCGGATCTGGACCGCCGTCCAGACGGTTCCCGGGACGCTCGCGGGCATGACCTCTGACACCGCAGCGCCGCCGCGGGACGGGACCGGATCGAAGCTGAAGCAGGCGATCACCGGCCCTCTGCTGTTCCTGTTCATCCTCGGCGACGTGCTCGGGGCGGGCATCTACGCCCTGATGGGCACCCTGTCGAAGGACGTCGGCGGGGCACTCTGGGCACCGCTCCTGCTCGCCCTGCTGCTGGCCCTGCTCACCGCCGGTTCCTACGCCGAACTCGTCACGAAGTACCCGAAGGCCGGTGGCGCCGCGGTGTTCGCCGAGCGTGCGTACAAGGTGCCGCTGGTGTCGTTCCTGGTCGGGTTCTCGATGCTCGCCGCCGGGGTCACGAGTGCCGCGGGGCTGTCGCTCGCCTTCGCCGGGGACTACCTCGGCACGTTCATCGACGTCCCGCCGGTGCCGGCCGCGATCGTGTTCCTGGCCCTCGTCGCCTGCCTCAACGCCCGCGGCATATCGGACTCGCTGCGGAGCAACGTCGTCATGACGATCATCGAGCTGTCCGGCCTGGTCATCGTGATCGTCACGGTCGCGGTGATGATGGGTGGCGGCGGCGGTGACGTCTCGCGCGTCGGGGCGTTCCCGGCCGAGGCGAACCCGGCCCTCACGACCCTCAGCGCGGCCATCGTCGCCTACTACTCGTTCGTCGGCTTCGAGACGTCCGCCAACGTCGCCGAGGAGGTCCGGGAACCCCGCAAGGTCTACCCGCGCGCCCTGTTCGGCTCCCTCGCCACCGCCGGCGTCGTCTACGTGATCGTCGCACTCGCGAGCTCGATCGCCCTGCCCGCGTCCGAGCTGTCCGACTCGAGCGGCCCGCTGCTCGCGGTCGTCGCCGCGACCGGCGTGCCGATCCCGGACTGGGTGTTCAGCATCATCGCCCTGGTCGCGGTGGCGAACGGCGCGCTGCTCACCATGATCATGGCGAGCCGTGTCACCTACGGCATGGCCGAGCAGCGCCTGCTGCCGCGGCTGCTCGGCAAGGTCCTGCCGAACCGGAAGACCCCGTGGACGGCGATCGTCGCGACGACCGTGGTCGCGATGCTGCTCACGCTGGTCGGGGACGTCGGCACGCTCGCAGAGACCTTCGTGCTGCTGCTGCTCTTCGTGTTCATCAGCACGAACGTCGCGGTCCTGGTGCTGCGGAAGGACCGGGTGGAGCACGAGCACTTCCGGGTGTGGACGTTCGTGCCCGTGCTCGGGGTCGCGTCCTGCATCCTGCTGCTCACCCAGCAGAGCGGGCAGGTCTGGCTGTACGCGGCGGTCCTGCTCGCGGTCGGCGCGGTCCTGTACTTCGTCGCCCGTGCGACGCGGGGTCGCGACCGCACCGACTCGGGGACGTCGGCCTCCTGACGGGGGTGGGGCGGGCCTCCCGGCCGGACTGGAGGCCCGCCCCACGTCCGCCACGCAGCCCGGGCCCGCGCGCTGACCCTTGTACGTGCGCTGGCCCGTGCGCGTCAGCGCAGGTCGCGTACCCAGCTCTCGATCGCGGCGGTGATCGCCCGCCGTGCCTCATCGGGGCTGATCGTCGCCGTCCGGTCGCCCGGCTGCGCCCCGTACGCGCCGAAGTCGGCATGGTTCGCGCCGGTGACCTGCGTCATCGTGGCGTCTGACGGGAGTTCGTCGCGGGCGGCGGCCACCTTGTCCGGCGTCGACAGGCCGTCGCGCGAGCCGGAGACGCTGAGCACGTCGAGGTCGGTGGCCGACAGGTCGTTCGCGCAGTAGCTGCCGAGCAGCAGCAGGCCGGCGACGTCGGGACCGTCGGCCAGCTGGCAGGCGCGGACGCCGCCGAGGGAGTGGCCGCCGACGGCCCAGGTGCGGACCTCGGGGGCGTGCGCCTGGAAGACCGAGAGCGCCCGGGTGTCGAAGAACGCCAGGTTGAGGGTCGGCTTCGTGATCACGACCGTCGTGCCGTCGGCGACCACCTGCCGGAAGGTCGCCATGTAGGCGTACGCGTCGACCTTCGCGCCGGGGACGAACACGACGCCGACGCCGTCCGGGGTGCCCGTCGGGGTCATCACGACGGAGTCGCCGGCGTCGCGGACGGACACCCGGTCGTCGCGCCAGACGGTGAGGGCGGCCGAGCGGGTGCCCTGCATGACGATGTGCGCCCAGACGAGGAACACCAGGACCAGCACGAGCAGGACGGCCAGGACCCACCCGCCGATCCGCAGCACGCGGTGGCGGGGGGCTGGGGTGGTTCGTCCGTCGGTGCTCACGCCGCCGACGCTACTGCCACCACCTGGCCGGCGGAGACCCGGGCCTGCGGGGGTCAGTCGTCGGTGTCGACCGTGTTCGTGACGACCTCGCCGCTGCCGGCGTCGATGCGGATGCTGTGCTTCGTGCCGGACGCGTCGAGGACGTCGCCCTCCCAGACGACCGCGCCGGCGTGGTCGTCGAGGCCGAGCTCGGTCACGGTGCCGGAGACGGTCTTCGTCAGGGCGGAGGCGGCCTGGGCGACGGACAGGTCGGCGGCACCGACGAACCGCTTCGCCTCGGCGACGTCGTCCGCGTCCGAGGTCTCCTTCGTCGGGCCGGCCGTGGTGCGCCGGCCGTCGGCGTCGACGTGGACCTCCTGCTCACGGCCGTCGGCGGTGACGACGAGGACCTCCCACGAGGTGCCGCCGGCCTCCTGCTCGATCGCGGTGACGGTGCCGGAGCCGACGGCCTTCCGGGCGGTCGCGGCGGCGGTCGGGAGGGCGTCGTTGCCGGCGGTGGCGGCGGCGCTGCTGCTGCCGTCCGACGCGACCGACGGGGCGGAGGCTGCCGGTGCTGAGGCTGCCGGTGCGGCCACGTCGTCGCGGTCGTCGTCGTCCGACGAGCAGCCGGTGAGCGCCAGGGCCCCGACGAGCGGGAGTGCGGTGAGGAGGGCGATGCGGCGGGCGGTGGTCTTCGTCGTGGTCTGCATGGGACCACCCTGGGCAACGGGCACTGAAGCAGACCTGAAGCGACCTGGGGCGACGCCTGGTGCCGGTCGGGCCTGCGCCTGCGCCTGTGCCTGTGCCCGCCCGTTCAGTCGTGCAGGAGCGGCAGCCGCACGGTGAACCGTGCTCCCCCGCCGGGCGCTGCCGACACCACGACGCCGCCGCCGTGCCCCCGGACGACGGCGTCGACGATCGCGAGCCCCAGCCCGGAGCCGCCGGCGTCCCGCGCGCGTCCCTCGTCCAGCCGGACGAACCGCTCGAACACGCGGCCGCGGTCGGCTTCGGGGACACCGTGCCCGTCGTCGTCCACGGTGAGCACCGCGCTGCCGCCGTCGGTCCCGAGCCCCACGACGACCGTCCGCTCGGCGTGCCGGACCGCGTTGTCGACGAGGTTCCGCACCACCCGGCCGAGCAACCGGTCGTCGCCGCGGACCCGGGCCGGGGTCACGCCGGAGACGTCCACCCGGACGGCCGCGCGGCCGTCCGAACGCACGGCCGCTCCGTCCGTCCCGCGGACGGAACGTGGTCGGGATGCCTCGGTGAACACGAGGTCGTCGAGGTCCACCGCCCGGTCGCGGTCGCGACCGCGTTCGTCGACGCGGGTGAGCAGGAGCAGCGACTCCACGAGCTCCTGCAGCCGGGCACCCTCGTCGAGGACGACGTCGGCGAGGTCCGCCGTGCCGGTGACCTCCGGGTGGGCGCGGGCGACCTCGGCGTGCTGCCGGATCGTCGCGAGCGGGGAGCGCAGTTCGTGCGAGGCGTCGGAGACGAACTGCCGCTGCGCCTGCTGTGATGCCTCGAGCCGCCCGAGCATCCGGTTCATGGTCGTGGCGAGCCGGTCGACCTCGTCGCCCGAGCCCGGCTCGTCGACGCGGGCGTGCAGGTTCGTGCCCTCGACCGCATCGACCTCGCGGCGCATCCGGTCGACGGGGCGCAGGGCCCGGCTGACGACGAACCACGTGACGAGCGACATCAGCGCCACGACGACGGGCACCGCCACCACCAGCAGGACGGTGACGGTCCGCACGGCGGCGTCGGCGTCCTCCAGGGGTGCGCCGACGACCAGGGTGCCCTCCCCGCCGTCCGGCAGGTCGACGTCGTCGGCGACGAGCAGCCACCGCTCGCCGTCGTGCCGGGAGCGGGACTCCTCGGCGGTGTCGAGCGGCCGGGGCGGGCTGTCGTCGGCGCGGGCGAGGACCCGGCCGTCGCCGTCCTGCAGTTGGGCGAGCACGTCGTCGCCCTCCGCCTCCACTGCGGGTGCGCCGTCGGCCTCCACCCGGGTGCTCAGGCCGTCGAGGGTCTGCTCGGCGGCGGTCCGCACGCCGTCGGTGAGCGAGGTGCGGAGGACACCGACGAAGGCGACCGCCCCGAGGGCCAGGGCGACGAGGACGACGAGGGCCGCGCCTCCCGTCGCGCGTGCGCGGATCGACGCAGGCCGACGCGACCGGGCGGTGCGCTCAGCCACCGTCGGCGTCGAGGCGGTACCCGGCCCCGCGGACGGTCTCGATGGCGTTCCGGCCGAACGGGCGGTCGACCGCGCGGCGGAGGTGCCCGACGTACACCTCGACGATGTTCGGGTCACCGGTGAAGTCGTCGTCCCAGACGTTCGCGATGACGTCGCGCTTCGACAGCACCTGCCCGGGATGGCGCATCAGGTACTCGAGGACCGTGAACTCCCGGCTGGTCAGGTCGAGCAGGACCTCGCCCCGCCACACCCGTCGCGCCGCCGGGTCCAGGCGCAGGTCACCGGCCTGGAGGACCGTGGGCCGTTCCCGGGACCCGCGCCGGACGAGCGCACGGAGACGCGCGACCAGCACCGGGAACGAGAACGGCTTCGTCACGTAGTCGTCGGCGCCGGCGTCGAGGGCGTCGACCTGGTCCCACTCGCCGTCCTTGGCGGTGAGCATGAGCACCGGGGTCCAGTCCTGCTCGGCGCGGAGGGTCTCGCAGACCTTCCAGCCGCTCATGCCGGGCATCATCAGGTCGAGGACGATGGCGTCGTAGGGGTTCTCGCGGGCGTACCAGAGGCCGTCGACCCCGTCGTGGGCGACGTCGACGGCGAAGCCCTCGGCCTGCAGCCCGTTCCGGATGCCCTCGGCGAGCCGGACCTCGTCGTCGACCACCAGCACGCGCATCGTCCGAGCATGGCCGGGCGGCCTGAACCGCCGCTGAAGCCGGCTCCCCCGCGGGACGCAACCTGGGCGGCCCCACGCAACGGAGTACCGCTGCGTGGAGACGCCCACGTTGCGTCTTGCGAGGCCGTCAGCGACTGAGCGCCCAGGTCTGGATGCCCTGCAGGACGAGCCCGAGGCCGACCAGCACGCCGACGCCGCTGAGGACCAGGGCCACCGCGGGACTCCACCGCATCCGACGTCGGCGGGCCGACCACGCCGCCGTGGCGGACAGGACCACCATGACCGGCAGCGTCGTCAGCTGGAGCATGCCCCACGCCGCTCGGACGTGGTCCATCTGGTCCGGTGATGCCCCGTCGATGCCGCTCGGTGCCACGCCGCCGAGCGGGACACCCCAGGCTCCGGCGCGCTCGACGATCGCGAGCAGTCCAGCACACCAGAGCAGTACCCCGACGCTCGTCACGACGGCCAGCGTCCGTGCTCGCTCCCGGGACGGTCGTTCGACGCGCTCCCTCGGCTCGCGCTCGGCCCGTGGCGGCCTGGCCGTCCACCGTTCCCAGTCGTCGTCCTGCCCCCACGCGTCCCACCCCGAAGTCATGGCTCCACGCTAGGCAGCGCGGGGGACGGTGACATCGGCCGAACGGTGGTGCCGGGTCAGCCGGAAGACGGAGCCGGCCACATGCCTCCCGGCCGGGCTCCCCGCGGAACGCACCGTGGGCGGCCCCACGCAACGGAGTACCGCTGCGTGGAACCGCCCACGGTGCGTTTTGCGGAAGGACTACGCGGCGTCGATCGCGGCGCGGATCTCGGCGGCGGCAGCGCCGACGTCCGAGGCGCTGTAGATCGCGCTGCCGGCGACGGCGACACGGGCGCCCGCGGCCTTGACGGAGGCGACGGAAGACGCCTTCACGCCACCGGCGATCGAGAACGGCACGCCCGAGGCCTTGCCCTCCTCGAGCAGCGTGTCGAAGGTGAAGCCCTCTTCGGCCTGCTCGTCGAGGCCGGCGTGCACCTCGACGAACTCGACGCCGAGCTCGGTGACCTCGCGGGCCCGGGCGGCCTTGTCGGGGACGCCGATCAGGTCGACGACGATGCCCTTGCCGTGCTTCTTCGCGGCCTTGACGGCACCGACGATGGTGCTGTCCCCGGCGACGCCGAGCACGGTGACGAGGTCGGCACCGGCCTGGAACGCCATGTCGGCCTCGAGCTCACCGGCGTCCATCGTCTTGAGGTCGGCGAACACGATCTTGTCCGGGTGGGCTTCCTTCATCGCCGTGATGGCGGCGACGCCGGCGCTCTTCACGAGCGGGGTGCCGAGCTCGAGGATGTCGACGTGCGGGGCTGCCGCGGCGGCGAGTTCGAGGGCGGTGTCGGTGGAGAGGGTGTCGATGGCGAACTGGAGCTGCATGGTGGTTCCTTCCGAAGGGGTCATTCGAGGTTGGCGTGCCGCGGCCAGAGGTCGTCGGCGGAGTGTCCGCTGCGCTGCCACAGCGCGTGGAACAGTGCGTCACCGAGCAGGACGACGCCCTGCTCGAAGAGGCCGCCGGCGTACTGGGCCGAGGCGGTGCCGGAGCGGTCGGTCTTCGTCGCGGCCGGCAGCACGAGGGTGACCTCGGCCAGTTCGGCGAGCGGCGACGACGCGGTCGTGGACACGGCGACGACCTGTGCGCCGACGTCCACGGCGGTCCGTGCGGCCTGCACGATGCTGCCGGTGGTGCCCGACCCGCTCGCGGTGAGCAGGACGTCGCCGGACTCGATCGCGGGGGTCGTGACCTCGCCGACGACGTGGACGTCGAGCCCGAGGTGCATCAGCCGCATCGCGGTCATCCGCAGCGCGAGCCCGGAGCGTCCGGCACCGTGCACGAACACGCGCTCGGCGCCGTCGAGCAGGTCGAGTGCCCGGTCGGCGGCGGCCTGGTCGCCCTCGGCCACGCCGTCGACGAGGTCGTCGAGTTCGTGGCTGACGAGGTCGAGCGCGGCAGCGAGCGTGTGTGTGGTCATGCAACAACAGTGCTCCCCCGCACCTGCGGGTGCCGCTACCCGACACGGCGGGCGTCCCACCCGTTCGGACGGCTCCACGTTCGCGGACGGGCAGGGCGGGTAGGTTCGTCCTGATGGACACGCAGCCCGGCCGGGAGGCCCGGATCACCCCCGCCGAGCACGCTCGCCTCCTCGCCGACCAGGCCGACCGGCACACGCTCACGCTCGAGTCCGTGCTGGCCGTGCTCCGCTCACCCCGGGTGGGCGACGCCGCCGCCCGGGCCGAGGCGGTCGAGATCGCCTCGGCGGCACTCGTGGACCTGCGGACGTCGACGGACCGGCAGCGCGAGGTCCTGCTCGAGCCGGTGGCCGGGGCGTTCTCGCGTCTGCGGGCCGACCTGCGCCCCCTGGTCCGGTTCGGTGACCTGGACGTGCAGTTCGTCGAGCCGCCTGCGAACGGTCGCGCCCTGCCCGGCGACGTCGCCCACGCTGCCCGGGCGGTGGTGCGGACGGCGGTGCTCACCCTCGTGGACGAGGGCCGGGCGAACCGGGTCCGCATCCAGTGGGACTGCGACGGCCGGAACCTGCTCATGCAGCTCCGCGACGACGGCGCCGGGACGCACGACGTGCAGGACGATGCGATGCGGCCGATCGCCGAACGGGTCGCGGCGCTGGCCGGGCAGATGCGGGTCGACTCGACGCCCGGGTGGGGATCCGTGATCGACGTGACGGTGCCGCTCGACCCGCCCGTCGCCTCCGCCCCGACCCCCGAGGACTCCGACCTGACGCCCCGCGAACTCGACGTGCTGCGGCTCGTGGCGACCGGGGTCGGGAACCGGGAGATCGCGGACGGCCTCGGCATCACCGTGAACACGGTGAAGTACCACGTGGCGAACCTGCTCCGGAAGCACGGTGCCCGGACCCGGGCGGAGCTCGCGGCGCACGCGCACGCCGGCTGAGCGGCGGCGCGGCAGCGGCGGCGCCGCCCAACAGCAACCCACTCGAACCACGGGATGCCGCGGTGCGAGCGGGACACGGTTGTGCGGGTCCGATCGGCGCCGGGACCGGGGCCCGCCACCTGCACGACAGCGACCCGACAGCCTCCCGACAGCGCCGCATCACCCGTTCCGGACGGTCGCCGGACGTCGCCGCCCAACAGCATCCCGCTCGAACCAGGGGATGCCGCGGCGCGAGCGGGACACGGTTGTCCGGGTCCGATCGGCGCCACGCGCCACGTGCCACGTGCCACGCGCCACGGCACCGCGACGCAGCGGCGGGTCAGCCGGCCGGCGCGAACCGGTAGCCCATCCCCGCCTCGGTGACCAGGAACCGCGGGTGCGACGGCTCCGGCTCGAGCTTCCGCCGCAGCTGCGCCATGTACAGCCGCAGGTACCCGGAGTCGGTGCCGTGCGTCGGACCCCACACCTCCGTGAGGAGCATCTCGCGCGTCAACAGCCGGTCGGGGTTCGTCACGAGGACCTCGAGCAACCGCCACTCAGTCGGGGTCAGGCGGATCGCGGGTCCGTCGGGCGCGGTGACCTGCTTGGCGACGAGGTCCACCACGAGCGCCCCGATGCGGATCGTCGGCGCGGCCTCGGCCCCGCCCGCCGGTGCCCGTCGCCGGCCCAGGGCCCGCAGCCGTGCCAGCAGCTCGTCCATCTGGAACGGCTTCGTCACGTAGTCGTCCGCGCCGGCGTCCAGGGCGTCCACCTTGTCGCTCGAGTCGGTGCGCCCGGACAGCACCAGCACCGGCACCTGCGACCACCCGCGGATGCCCTCGAGCACCCCGATGCCGTCCAGCCGGGGCATGCCGAGGTCGAGCAGCACGATGTCCGGCCGCTCGGTGATCACGGCGTCGATGGCGGCCCGACCGTCGCGGGCGGTGACGACGTCGTAGCCCCGGGCACCGAGCGTCACGGCGAGCGCCCGCACCAGCTGCACGTCGTCGTCCGCGATCAGGACCTTCATCTGCCCACCACTCCCAGGTGTCCCGCGATCGGCAGCCGCACCACGACGGTGAGCCCACCGCCGGGGGTGTCGTCGACCTCGATCGTGCCGCCCATGCCCTCGGTGAACCCGCGCGCGAGCGCCAGGCCGAGTCCGAGTCCGGTCTCGTTGTCCGTGTCCCCGAGCCGCTGGAACGGCTGGAACACGTCTTCGCGGCGGTCCTCGGGGATCCCGGGGCCGCGGTCCGCGACGCGGAGTTCGACCCTGCCGGCGAAGGCGCTCGCCGCGATCCGGACGCGCTCGCCGTCGGGTGAGTAGCGGACGGCGTTGGCGAGCAGGTTCACGACGACGCGCTGCAGCAGTACCGGGTCGGCGAGGACCGGCGGCAGTTCGGCGGGCAGGTCGAGGTCGACGTCCTCCGGGCCGAGTTCGAGTTCGTCGAGTGCGGGCGCGACGACCGTGTCGAGTGCCGTGGGGACGGGGGCGGCGGCGAGCACTCCGGCCTGTACACGGCTGACGTCGAGCAGGTCGGCCAACAGGACCGCCAGCTGACGGAGGCTCTCGTCGGCGGTCGCGAGGAGCGCCTCCCGGTCGGCTTCGCCCAACCGCACATCCCTTGCGCGGAGGGACTGGACGGCGGCGCTGGCGGCGGCGATCGGCCGGCGCACGTCGTGGCTGACGGCCGCCAGGATGGCGCTCCGCACCCGGTCGACGGCGGCGATGCGTTCCGCGTCGACGGCGGTGCGGGTGAGGGCGCGGTGTTCCAGGGCGGCGTCGAGCTGCTGCTCGACGACGCGCAGCAGCCGCCGCTGGGTGGGGTCGTCGGGCGCGCCGGCGAACTCCAGGACGGCACCGGACGGGAGGGTCGTGGCCGCGTCCGGCTCGTCGCCGAACGTCCCCGACGTGGCCGGCACCTCGTCGCCCTGGCGGACCCGGACCCCGGCGAAGCCGAAGGCCTCGCGGGTGCGCTCGACGAGGGCCTGGAGCGCGTCGTCCCCGCGGAGGACGCTGCCGGCGATCCCGACGAGGAGCCCGGACTCGGCGGCGGCCCGGCGTGCGGTGCGGGAGCGTCGGGCGGAGCGGTCGACGACGAAGCTGACGAGCACCGCGCTGACGACGTACATGACGAGGGCGAACAGGTGCCAGGGCTGCTGGACGGTGACCTGGTGCAGGGGTCGGACGAAGAAGAAGTCGAGACTCAGCCCGGACAGGACGGCGGCGAACACGGCGGGCAGCATGCCGCCGATCAGCGCGACGACGAGCACGAGCAGCTGGTAGGCGAGCACGTCGACGGTGATCGAGTCGGGGTCGTCGGTCAGGCTGAGGAGCCAGGTCAGGACCGGGCCGGCGACCAGGGCGAGCAGGAACGCCGCCACGGTCCGGGAGCGGGACAGGCTGCCGCCGAGCTTCGGCAGCGCGAAGCCGCCGCCCGCGCGCTCGTGGGTGACGACGTGCACGTCGATGTCCCCGGACTCGCGGATGACGGTGCTGCCGATGCCCGGCCCGGTGAGGGCCGCGGCGAGTCGGCTGCGACGGCTGATGCCCATCACGATCTGGGTCGCGTCGACCGACCGGGCGAACCGGACCAGGGTGGTGGGCACGTCGTCGCCGACGACCTGGTGGTAGGTGCCGCCGAGCTGTTCGAGCAGGGCGCGCTGCTTGCCGAGGGCTCCCGGGTGCCGTTCGCGCAGGCCGTCGTTGGTGGTGACGTGCACGGCGGCGAGCTCTCCGCCGGCCGAGCGGGCGGCGATGCGGGCTCCGCGGCGGAGCAGGGTCTCGCCCTCGGGGCCGCCGGTCAGGGCGACGAGCACGCGTTCCCGGGTCTCCCACCGGTTCGCGATGCCGTGTTCGGCGCGGTAGCGCTTGAGGGCGTCGTCGACCTCGTCGGCCAGCCAGAGCAGGGCGATCTCGCGGAGGGCGGTGAGGTTGCCGAGGCGGAAGTAGTTCGACAGGGCCGCGTCGATCCGGGCGGCCGGGTACACGAGCCCGTCGGACAGCCGGTCGCGGAGGGCCTGCGGGGAGAGGTCGACGACCTCGATCTGGTCGGCGGCGCGGACGACGGCGTCGGGGACGGTCTCGCGTTGGACGGTGCCGGTGATCTCGCGGACGACGTCGCCGAGGGACTGCATGTGCTGGACGTTCACCGTCGAGATGACGTCGATGCCGGCGGCACGCAGTGCTTCGACGTCCTGCCAGCGCTTCTCGTGCGGGCTGCCGGGGGCGTTCGAGTGCGCGAGTTCGTCGACCAGGGCGACCTCGGGTCGGCGGGCCAGGACGGCGTCGAGGTCCATGTCGTCGAGTTCGACCCCGCGGTGTTCGACCGTGCGACGGGGGACGACCTCGAGCCCGTCGACGAGGGCGGCGGTGGCGGCGCGGCCGTGGGTCTCGACGACGGCGATGACCACGTCGCGGCCGTGGTCGGCCATCCGGCGGCCCTCTTCGAGCATCGTGTAGGTCTTGCCCACGCCGGGGGCCGCACCGAGCAGCACCCGCAGCTTCCCTCGCTTCACGCGCTCATCCTCTCCTGCTCGGGGCCCGGCGCGAACCGGACCCGCACAACCTCGTCCAGCTCGAACCGCGGTTGCCCGTGGTTCGTACGGGTTCTGGTTGTGCGGGTCCGATCGACACCGGGGTCAGCCGAGCTTCGCCAGCGCCAGGTTCAGCTCGAGGACGTTGACCGCCGGGGCGCCGAGGAACCCGAGCTGCCGGGACTCGGTGTGCTCGTCGACCAGGGCACGGACCCGGGCCTCGGAGACGCCGCGAGCCGAGGCCACACGGGCGATCTGCAGGCGGGCGTACTCCGGGCTGATGTCCGGGTCGAGCCCGGAGCCGGAGGCCGTCAGCGCGTCCGCCGGGACCTCGGACGCGGGCACACCGTCGGCCTTCGCGATCGCGGCACGTCGTTCCTCGATCGCCTTGGTCAGGTCGGGGTTGGACGGGCCGAGGTTCGACCCGGACGAGGCGTTCGCGTCGTACCCGTGCTCGCCGGCTGCGGAGGGGCGGGACTGGAACCAGCGGGCTGCGTCCTTGCCGGTGAACGACTGCCCGATCAACGACGAGCCCACGGTGGTGCCGGAGGAGTCGGTGACCATCGAGCCGTTCGCCTGGTCGTGGAAGGCGGCCTGGCCGACACCCCAGACGGCGAGCGGGTAGCCGACGCCGAGGACGACGGTGGCGAGGAGGGTGAGGCGCACGGCCACACCGGTGGAGCGGAGGAAGGAGCGAGAAGAGGAAGCCATGACTAGAACCCCGGGATGAGACCGACGACGAGGTCGATCAACTTGATGCCGATGAAGGGGACGATGACGCCGCCGAGCCCGTAGACGAGCAGGTTGCGGCCGAGGATCGACGACGCCGAGGCTGCGCGGTACTTGACGCCACGCAGGGACAGCGGGATGAGCGCCACGATGACGAGCGCGTTGAACACGATCGCCGACAGGATCGCCGACGCCGGGGAGTGCAGGTGCATGATGTTCAGCGCACCGAGGCCCGGGAACGTCGCCTGGAACATCGCCGGGATGATCGCGAAGTACTTGGCGATGTCGTTGGCGATCGAGAACGTGGTGAGCGCACCGCGGGTGATGAGCAGCTGCTTGCCGATCCGGACGACGTCGATGAGCTTCGTCGGGTCCGAGTCCAGGTCGACCATGTTGCCGGCCTCCTTGGCCGCGGTCGTCCCGGTGTTCATCGCCACGCCGACGTCCGCCTGCGCCAGGGCCGGGGCGTCGTTCGTGCCGTCACCGGTCATGGCGACGAGGTTGCCGCCCTCCTGCTCACGACGGATCAGCGCGAGCTTGTCCTCCGGGGTGGCCTCGGCGAGGTAGTCGTCGACGCCGGCCTCGGCCGCGATGGCCTTGGCGGTGCGCGGGTTGTCGCCGGTGATCATCACGGTGCGGATGCCCATGCTGCGCAGTTCGGTGAACCGCTCGGCCAGGCCGTCCTTCACGACGTCCTTGAGGTGCACGACGCCGAGCAGCTGGACCGTGCCGGCAGCGTCACGACGGCCGACGACGAGCGGCGTGCCACCCTGGTCGGAGATCTCCGCGACGGTCGCGTCGATCGCTGCGGTGACACCGGCATCGCGGGTGTCCGCCCAGGCGAGCACTGCCGCAGCAGCACCCTTCCGGACCGAGGACCCGTCGGGCAGGTCGACGCCGGACATCCGGGTCTGCGCCGTGAACGGCACCTCGACCCCGCCGGCCGGGAGGGGCGTGGAGACCCCGGCGGCGAGCGCCAGGTCCACGATCGAGCGGCCCTCGGGCGTGCCGTCGGCGGCACTCGAGAGCGCCGCGGCGGCCATCAGCTCCGGCTCGGTCACGCCCGGCACCGGGACGACCCGGGAGGCGCGGCGGTTGCCGTACGTGATGGTGCCGGTCTTGTCGAGGAGCAGCGTGGTGATGTCACCGGCGGCCTCGACCGCACGGCCGGACATCGCCAGGACGTTGTGCTGCACGAGCCGGTCCATGCCGGCGATGCCGATCGCGGAGAGCAGCGCCCCGATGGTGGTCGGGATGAGGCAGACGAGCAGCGCGATGAGCACCGTGATGCTGACCGTCGAGCCGACCAGGCCGGCGATCGGCTGCATGGTGAGGCAGACGATCACGAAGACGATCGACAGCGACGCGAGCAGGATGTTCAGCGCGATCTCGTTCGGCGTCTTCTGGCGGGCGGCGCCCTCGACCAGGCGGATCATCCGGTCGATGAAGGTCTCGCCAGGGGTCGAGGTGATGCGCACCACGATCCGGTCGGACAGCACCCGGGTGCCACCGGTGACGGCACTGCGGTCGCCGCCGGACTCGCGGATCACCGGAGCGGACTCACCCGTGACGGCGGACTCGTCGACCGAGGCGATGCCGTCGATGACGTCCCCGTCGCCGGGGACCACCTCGCCGGCGACGACGACCACCAGGTCGCCCTTCGCCAGGTCGACCGAGGCGACGTCCTCCGTGGCGGTGGACAGTGCGGCCGGGTCGGACGCCGAGTAGCCGACGACGCGGCGGGCGCTGGTCGTCGAACGGGTCTTGCGGAGCGTCTCGGCCTGCGCCTTGCCGCGCCCCTCGGCGACGGACTCGGCCAGGTTCGCGAAGACGACCGTCAGCCAGAGCCAGACGGCGATCGCGATGGTGAAGGAGGACGGGACGGGCGCGCCGGAATCTGCCGCGCCTCCCGACCGGGTGAAGGGCTCGACGACGGCGGTGACCGTCGTCAGGGCGGCCCCCACCTCGACGATGAACATCACCGGGTTCTTCCACATCAGCCGGGGGTCCAGCTTGCGGAACGCACCCGGGAGGCCCGCCGCCAGTTGGCGGGGTCCGAAGGCCGACGAGCGTCGGCCCGGCTGCTCAGCGGTGTGCTGCTCCGTCTCGGGAGTCAGGGTGGTCATCAGGACAGTCCTTCTGCGAGCGGGCCCAGTGCGAGCACCGGGAAGTACGTGAGTGCGGTGACGATGACGGCGACGCCGCCCAGGAGCACGATGAACAGCGGCCGGTGCGTGGGCAGCGTGCCGACGGTCGCCGGCACCTTGTCCTGCTTGGCCAGCGACCCGGCGAGCGCCAGGACGAACACCATCGGCACGAAGCGGCCGAGCAGCATCGCGACACCGAGCGCGGAGTTCATCCACGTCGTGTTCGCGGTGAGACCGCCGAAGGCCGAGCCGTTGTTGTTGCCGGCGCTGGTGAAGGCGTAGAGCAGTTCGGACAGGCCGTGGTTGCCCGGGTTGAAGAGCGACGTGCCGAGCACCTGCTCACGGACGCCGGGGATCAGGAGCGACAGGGCCGTGCCGGTGAGCACCACGGTCGGGGTGACCAGGATGTACAGCGCGGCGTAGGTCATCTCCTTGGCGCGGATCTTCTTGCCGAGGTACTCCGGCGTGCGGCCGACGAGCAGCCCACCGATGAAGACCGTGATGACGGCGAGCACGAGCATGCCGTACAGGCCGGACCCGACACCGCCGGGGGTGACCTCGCCGAGCATCATGTTGATCAGCGCCATCATGCCGCCGAGCGGGGTGAAGCTGTCGTGCATGGCGTTCACGGCGCCGGTGGACGTCGAGGTCGTCGCGGTGGCGAAGAGCGTCGAGCCGAGGATGCCGAAGCGGACCTCCTTGCCCTCCATCGCGGCTCCGGCAGCGTGCGTGGCGGACCCGCCACCGGCGAGTTCGGCGATCGACATCGCGGCGAGGGACACCAGGAAGATGCCGCTCATCACGGAGACGATCGCGGTGCCCTGGCGGGTGTCGCCGACCATCTTGCCGAAGGTGCGGGGCAGCGAGAACGGGATGACGAGCATGAGGAAGACCTCGAAGAGACTCGTCCAGGCCTGCGGGTTCTCGAACGGGTGGGCGGAGTTGGCGTTGAAGTACCCGCCGCCGTTCGTCCCGAGCTCCTTGATGGCCTCCTGCGAGGCGACGAAGCCGTGCGGGATGTGCTGCGTGCCACCGGCCAGTGTGCTGACGTCGGTGCCGGCGCCCCACGACTGGATGATGCCGCCCGCGACGAGCACGAGTGCGGAGACGAACGCCAGCGGCAGGAGCAGACGCCCGGTGCCGCGGACCACGTCGACCCACACGTTGCCGAGCGTGCCGGACTTCCGACGGGCGAACCCGCGGACCAGGGCGACGGCGACGGCGAGACCGACGGCAGCGGACAGGAAGTTCTGCACCGCCAGGCCGGCCATCTGCACGGTGTACCCGACGGTGGCCTCGGGCGAGTACGACTGCCAGTTCGTGTTCGCCACGAACGACGCCGCGGTGTTGAACGCGAGCGCGGGGCCGACGGCGGGCAGGCCGAGGTCACCCGGCAGCACCACCTGGATGCGCTGGAGCAGGTAGACGAGCAGCAGTCCGGCGACGCTGAAGAGCAGCACGCCGCGGAGGTACGCGGCCCACGACTGCTCGGCGTCGGGGTCGACACCGATCAGGCGGTAGACCCCACGCTCGATGCGACCGTGGTGGGTGCTCGTGAAGACGCGGGCCATCCAGTCGCCGAGCGGCCGGTGGGCCACGACGAGGAGCAGCACGAGGAGGGCGACCTGGGCGATGCCGGCCCAGGTCTGCGCGGCGCCCATCAGAACTTCTCGGGGCGGACGAGCGCCCAGACGAGGTACACGACAGCGGCGAGGCCGAGGACGGCGGCGGCGATGGTGATGGCGATCACAGCCGCTCCACCCCCTTGGCGATCAGTGCCACCACGCCGAACACGGCGAGGACACCGGCGACGACGAAGACGTCGAACACGTGGGACTCCTGGAGATCGAGGTGCCCGCGGCAGCTGCCGTGGACCGCACCGGTTGTGGTGCAGTCCGATGGTGGCTCTGGTCGGGGTCGCGACCGACGGTCCTAACGGTTCCCTCACGGCCCCGTGGGTGACGCGTGCACCGCCCTAACGGCTCACTCCGGAGCGGCGGACCGGAGACGGTCGGCCACCTGCTGCACCGCGTCCCGCAGGGCGTCGGGGCCGGTGACGACGAAGTCGGCGTCGAAGCCGGCGAACTGCGCCGCGAGGGCTGGCCACGACCACGAGCCGGCGGTGAGACGACAGGTGTGGTCGGGGAGGGCCTCCAGGACGGCGTCCTCGGTGAGGTACGGCGCGATCGTGCGCGCGTCCACCTGCAGCACCGCGGTACCGACGCACGGCCAGGCGGGCCCACCGTCGGCCGGGCCCACGTCGGACGGCCCGGTGCCCCGGAAGCGGGCCGCGACGAACGCGGACGGGTCGCCACCCGGGACGTCCCGGGGGACGAACGGGAGACCCGTGGGCACCTTCGGCAGGATCCGGTCCACCCGGTAGGTGCGCCAGTCCCCCGCGTCGGTGTCCCAGGCGAGCAGGTACCAGCGGCCGTTCCGCGCGAGGA
Organism: Curtobacterium sp. APC 4022; assembly: GCF_030407555.1. NCBI lineage: Bacteria > Bacillati > Actinomycetota > Actinomycetes > Micrococcales > Microbacteriaceae > Curtobacterium > Curtobacterium sp. APC 4022. Next base: position 114,328 of record NZ_JASDDD010000002.1, on the reverse strand, counting down.
GTGCGTGTGGTTCGACACGGCGGGGTGGTCGGTCGTCCTCCGCTCCCGGCGGCCAGGCGGGCGCGTACCCGAAGCGGAGGACCGTGCGGGTGCGGACCGCCTCGCTCACGGCGACCAGCACGCCCGGGTCGACCACGACCGAACCCGGTGTGGTGACGACCTGGACGGCGTCGATGCGGTGGCGCAGCCGGGACGGCATCACCTGCCGGACCGTCGTCAGGGCGCGGGTGGCCGCCTCGGCGATGTCCGCGCCGGACGCCGGGGCGACGGCGAGCGCGAGGGCGATCGCGACGGCCTGGTCGTCGTCGAAGAGCAGCGGCGGCAGGTCGGACCCGGCGGACAGCCGGTAGCCGCCGGCGGGTCCGCGCAGTGCGTCGACCCGGTAGCCGAGTTCGCGGAGGCGGTCGACGTCCCGCCGGACGGTTCGCGGGCTGACGTCGAGTCGCCCGGCCAGGTCGGGTCCAGACCACTCGCGGCGCACCTGCAGGAGGGACAGCAGCGCGAGCATGCGGGAGGACGGGGTGGGCATGCCCCCGAGCATGTCAGGAGGAGCGGACACGATCTGACCGCATCTGCCGCGATGCTCCTCGTGACGAGGACGACTGGTCCTCGCAGACGAGGAGTCGACATGACCATCACCACCACGCCCCACGTGAACTTCGACGGACAGGCCGCTGCGGCCCTGGCGTTCTGGGGCGAGGCTCTCGGGACCGAGCCGGTCCTCGTGACGTACGGGCAGAGCGGCGCCGTGGCGGACCCGGTCTGGGCGGACCGGGTCGTCTGGGGCCAGGTGTCCTCGGCGAGCGGCGTCCGCGTGATGGCGTTCGACGTGTGGCCCGGACAGCCCTACGACCAGGGCGCGAACAGCTCCTACGTCTACCTGTCCGGAACGGACGAGGACGAGATCCGCGCGGTGTGGGACGGCCTGCAGGAGGGTGCCGAGGTGCGGCAGCCGCTCGGAGCCTCGGCGTGGTCGCCGCTCGCCGGGCAGCTCCGCGACCGGTTCGGCGTCGTCTGGGCGCTCGACGTGCCGGCGCAGCAGGGCTGACCGCGCCCGAGCCGGACAGCGGAGCGGCACGGACCGTCGGCGGACGCGCACGCCGACGGTCCGTACGCTGACCCCATGGGGACCACGATCACATCCGTGACCATCGCCTTCGTCATCGCCGCCGTCGTCCCGGTGGTCGTGACGTCGGCCATCCGCCGGGGGGACCGGAAGCGGAAGCACCAGCGTGTGCTCGCGGGAGCAGCACCGGACGCGCTGTTCACCGTGCGGCCGCGACGGTGGCAGCGGGTGATCCTGCGCACGATCGGCATCCTCCTCGCGGTCGTCGGCGCCGTGCTGCTGCTCGCCGGGGTCACGTCGACCGACGAACCGGACGCGCTGCCCGTGGGCATCACGGGCGGGTTCGCCCTGCTCGCCGGTGTCGCCTTCGTCCTGCTCGCTGGCGCGCTGGCACGGACGCGGATCGACGCGCTGCCGGACCGGTTGATCGTGCGGAAGGGCTTCCGGGCCGAACGCGAGGTGCACCACACCGCCATCGCGTCGATCCGCCCCTGGACCGGCCCGTACGGGGGCATCCAGGCGCGGGACTCGAACAACGCCGTGCTGTTCGACACCGTGTCGATCGCGATCGGGTACCCCGACCTCGAGGCCTGGCTGGCCCAACGCGCGCCGTGGGCGTGGTTCGCCTACGCGGGTGCAGGCACCCCGGCTCCGAACTGGCCGGCAGCCAACGCGTCGGCACCGGGCTGGCCGGCACCGAATGCTCCGGCACAGAACGCTCCGGCACAGGGCGCTCCGTACCCGGCCGCTGCCACGCAGGGCTGGCCGGCACCGGGCGCTGCACCGCAGGGCTGGCCCGCACAGCGTGGACCCGCCGAGCCGTGGCCCACGCCCGAGACGCCGGGGCCGAACGCGCAGGGCCCGGACGCGCCGAAGTACTGACCGACGGTCCCGGGAGCGTCCGGACCGGCATGCTGGTGGCATGGGGGACACGGGCGCCGCGGTGGGACCAGGACCCGAGCAGGATCTCGCCCGGGCGCGGAAGGCCCGGGCGCGAAAGCTCCGGAAGCGGCGCGACCTGCGCCGCGCGCTCCGGCTGCAGATGGACTGGCGCGGGCGGCCCGTCCCGCTGCTGGGGTGGTGGGTGGCGCTCGTCGCCGTCGCCTCCGGCCTGCTCTACGGCAGTGCAGCCGACCCCGGCGACCTCGATGTGGCCGGGCTCCCCGTCGCCCTGACCGGGATCGCCGGCGGTGTCCTCTGGGGCGCCCTGGTGGTGGCCGCCGCACCACCGCTCATCGGCGTCCCCGTCATCGTCGTGAGCTTCTTCGTCGCCGAGCTGACGTTCGGACCAGCTGTCCCCGGGGCCGTGTTCGCAGGGATCGTGGGCCTGGTCGCCGGGTGGATGGTCGGCATCCAGGTCCGCTGGCTCCTGGTCGGACGACGGCGTCAGTCCGCACCCCCGTGGCCACAGCAGCAGCTCGTCGACCGGAGCCGCCCCCGACGCCCGGCGCCGCTCACCCGGTCGGAACGGGCGTCCCTCGTACCGTCGGGTGTGGCCAGCGTCGGGCTGCTCGTCTTCTCCCTGCTGTTCTTCGTGCTGCCGGCGCCCAGCACGCTGCCCGCGTGGTTGCTGCTCGTCACGCTGGCTCTGGCATGGGCGGTGCCGACCGGGTGGTGGAACGGGATGGCGCAGAGCCGGTACGCGGTGGGCGGCGCGCCGGTCGCCGCCGCGCAGTGGGGCATCCTGTTCAACGCCTGGGGTGCGGCCGGTGTGCACGGGCAGCCCGTGTCCCTGACCGCGGGGATGGCGGGCGCGGGCCTCGGCTTCGTCGCACGTCGGCTGTACGAGGCCCGGGTCGGACGCCACCCCCGGCAGCGCCCGGGGTCGGCCGTCTGACCGCAGCCCGCCGCTCAGGCCGTGGGCGCCCAGGTGCTGACGGTCACCGCCGCTGTCACCGACTCCGGCGCGAACACGGTGTCGGGTGCCACGTGGTGGTGACTCGGCCCCATGTGCACGACGTCGTGCACGTCCTCGGCCGTCAGCGCCATCGTCCACGTCAGGTCTTCGCTCGACCGCAGTGTGAACGCGGGGGTCAGGCTGTCGTGCAGCCGCCGCTCCTTCTCGGGGTCGACGCTGATCGTCGCCGCCGCGAGCTCCGCCAGGTGGCCGGCCCGGGGCGTGACGACGACGAGCACACCCTCCGGGTGCAGCACCCGGGCGTACTCGTGCTGGTTGCGGGGTGCGAAGACGTCGAGCACGACGGCTACGGCACGGTCGACGACCGGGAGGCGCTCGGTCACGTCCCCGACGACGGCCCCGACACGCGCGTGGATGCGAGCCGCGCGGCGGACGGCGACGGCCGACAGGTCCAGGGCGACCCCGAGCCTCCCGGCCGGACCGGCGGCGGTGTCGTCGCCGGCACCGTCGAGGGTGTGGGCGAGGTAGGTGCCGGGGCCGGAGCCGACGTCGAGGACCACACCCGGCGCGGTCGCCTCGCCGACCACGCGGGTGAGCGCCCGCTCGACCGGGGCGTAGTGTCCGCGGCCGAGGAAGCGCAGACGCGCGTCGACCATCGCCGGGGTGTCCGCGGTGAGTGTCCGGCGCCTGGCCGGCAGCAGCGTCAGGTGGCCCTGCTTCGCCTCGTCGTACCGGTGCCCGTTCCCGCAGCCGGCCTGGCCCGGGGCGGTGCGGGCGAGCGGCTCGGCGCACACCGGGCACGCGAGCACGGGCAGCAGGTCGTCACGCACCGGTCCAGGGTACGGGCGTGCCGGTAGGTTGCCGTCATGGCCGTCATCCACGAAGCGACTCTCACCCCCGGCAAGCTCGACGCCATCAGCGCCTGGCTGCCCGGACAGCCGTGGAGCGCAGTCCCCACCGGCACCACGGTCGAGCAGGTCGGGCGTTTCCGGTTCGACGACCCGGACGGTGAGGTCGGCGTGGAGACGTACCTCGTGCGCGCCGGCGACGGCCCCGTGCTGCACGTGCCGCTGACCTACCGCGGGGCGCCGCTCTCAGGTGCCGAGGCATTCCTCGTCACCGAGATGGAGCACTCCGTCCTCGGCCACCGCTGGGTCTACGACGCCGTCGGCGACCCGGTGTACGCCGACGTCCTGCGGCGGGCGATCGCCACCGGCGGCCACGAGGCGGAACTCGAGCGGGCCTCCGGGCCGGGCACCCTCGAGAAGGAGGGTCGGGCGTCCGGCGACGGCACCGAGCAGACGTCGCCGACGGTCACGACGGTCGATGCCCGCACCGACGGCTCGGTCACCACCGTCACGACCGACCACGGCACGCTCGCCGTGCTGCGGGTGCTCGGGGGCGACGTCCCTGCCGGGGCGGCCCTGACGGCTGGCTGGGGTGCCGACGGCTCGGCGGTCGTCGCGGTGCTGCTGCCGTAGACCGGCTGCGCTGGCCGGTCCGCCCTGCGCCGGCGGGGCAGTCCACCCTGTGCTGGCGGGTACGGCCAGGGCCTGGCTCACCCGGGTGGCCGCTGGCAGGATCGGTCGGGTGAAGACACTGGAGTTGCCACAGACGGACCTCACCGCATCCGACGTCGTCGTCGGTTTGATGCGGATCAACGACATGAGCGACGAGGACATCCGGTCGTTGTACGCCGCCTCGCGGGACGCGGGCGTGACGATGTTCGACCACGCGGCCGTGTACGGCGGCTGGCACGGCTGCGAGGAGCGCTTCGGCGCCGCCGTGACGCTGACCCCGGCGGAGCGCGCCGAGATCGTGCTGCAGACCAAGGTCGGCATCCGGCCGACGGACAACGGCGCGTACTTCGACTTCTCGTACGAGCACATCCTGTCCTCGGTCGAGGAGTCGCTCGCCGCCCTCCGCACCGACTACATCGACGTCCTGCTCCTGCACCGCCCCGACGCCCTGGTCGAGCCGGAAGAGGTCGCGAAGGCCTTCGACGAGCTGCACGCGGCCGGCAAGGTGCACCACTTCGGCGTCTCGAACCACACCCCCGGGCAGGTCGAGCTGCTAAAGAAGTCCGTGCAGCAGCCGCTCGCGTTCAACCAGGTGCAGCTGAGCATCACGCACGCGAACGTCATCACGCAGGGCCTCGTGGCGAACATGGGCGGCCTCGACCAGGCGATCGACCGCGACAACGACATCCTGAACTACTCGCGGTTGAACGACGTGACGCTGCAGGCCTGGTCGCCGTTCCAGAAGGGCTTCTTCGACGGGGTCTTCCTGGGCGACCGCGAGCAGTACGCCGAGCTGAACGACGTGCTCGAGGAACTGGCCGCGGCGCACGGCGTCACCCCGACCGGCATCGCCGTGGCGTGGATCACCCGGCACCCGGCGCACTTCCAGGTCGTCCTCGGCACGACGAACCCGCAGCGCGTCCGGGACTCGGCCGCCGGCTCCGACCTGGAGCTGTCCCGCGAGGAGTGGTACCGAGTGCTCACCGCGGCGGGACACACCGTCCCCTGAGGTCAGCTCCCCCGAGGCCGTGACCAGTGTTCGGCGAGTCGCTGCTGTGCTTCCTCTTCCGAGAGGCTCGCGATCTGGTCCTCGGAGAGACGGAGCACCTCGGCCAGGCCCCGCGCGAGCCACTCCGGCAGCGCGGGGCCGCGGATCGGCTCGGGAGCGGGTTCGACCCCCTCCCAGAGGCGCCCCATCTCCTGCACGACGGATGCGAGCGCCCTGACCCGGACGTCTCCGTCGCGCTGGGCGCGACCCACGCGACGGGTCAGTTCCGCGTAGACCTCGCCATCGGAGCGCGCACCGGCGGCCCAGACCTCGGCGATGTCGAGCACGGGCGTGTGTTGGTCGTCCTCGGTGACTCGCCAGACGATCCGCCAGTCTCGGTTCCCCGCGGTCAGCTTGCGGAAACCGACGAGCGCCCCGAGCAGCGGTTCACCGGCCTCCGGAGAGCGCTCGAGCAGCAGCATCTTGCGCACGAGCGTCCGGACGATGGCCGGGTCCTTCCGGTGCAGACGGACGACGTCGGCGACAGCATCGTCGGTGAGGCGGACGCGACACGGCCGGTCGGACGTCACCGTTCTCGTTCCGAGGAGTCCGCGTCGGACGCGACCTCTCTGTCGAGCTCGAGCTCGAGTTCCGCGCGGGAGAACCCGAGCGAATCGATGAGGGCATCGAGCTCGGTGCGTCCGCCGTCGTCAGTGGCGAACCGTGCCATGACGAGCGCCGCATCCCGGAGCACATCGCGGTCACGCCGCATCTCGGCCAGTTCGTCGGAGCCGACCACCTCGGCGATCACTCGGCCGTGGCGGGCCAGGGCGATGCCGTCCCCGCGTTGTGCAGCGGCGGCGAGCGCCGAGATGCCGGCGCGCGACGCTTCCGTGATGCTCATGGTGGTCATGGTCCGAATCTACACAGAAAACTGACCAGACACCACGGGCCGCGACGCTGCGTTCAGTCGCAGTCAGGAGCCGCGATCCGGTCGGTCGGCATCGCGGCCGCCGCGGGGTCCGCCGTGCCACCGGACACGACCTCGAACTGGATCCCGAGCACTGCCGGGTCCTCGTCGAGCTCGAGACCGTCGCCGGTGACCTGTTCCTCGGGGATGGCGAGACCCTTCGACGGGTCGAACGCGCTGCTCATCGACATCCGACGAGCATGCACGGCAGACCCGGGAGTCCCCGCAACGTCGCCTGTCCAGCCGTCGAGCTGACTAGCCGTCGAGGTCGTCCGCATGCAGCCGGTCGCCGGGCTGCGGGCGCCGGAACACCGGGCCGCCGCCGGCCTCGTCCTCGTCGTCGTGCCGGACCGGGGAGTCCGCCGGGTCACCGGTCGCGTCCGCTCCGCTGACGTCGGCTCCGGACGGCTCGGAGCCCGAGGCCGTCCCGCGGGACTCCTCCACCTCGAGTTCGTCCTGGTCGGAGCCGTCCACGGGGACGTCGCTGCCCGGCTGCTGGGGATCGAACGGTGCGCTCATCGACATGGCTCGAGTGTGCTCCGCCGAGGTGAACGACAGGTCAGCCTGCGGGCTTGTTCTGCCCCGGAGCGTCGCCGGACTTGCCGGGACCGGTCCCGCCGCCAGCACCCGGGCCCTGCCGCGAGGTGGTGTCGACCCCGGTGTCCAGCGGGTCCTGCACCGGCAGGGTCGTGTCGTTGCCCGGCACCGGGTCGGTCGTCGGCAGTTGGTCGGTCGGGTCGCTCGACTCGTCCGTGGGCTCGGAGGGCTCGTCGGACGGCTGCTCCTGCGCCGGCTCGGAGGGCTGCTGGGACGGCTGCTCGGCCGGCTGGCTCGGCTGCTGCTGCGCCGGCTCGCTCGACTCGTCGGACGGCTCCGAGCTCGGCTGATCGTCGGTCGGTGCGGTCTGCTGCGTCGACTCGGTCGGGTTCGGCGTGCTGCTGTCGTCACGGTTGAACGCGAGGGCCGCCACGACGATGCCGGCGACCACGAGGACCGCCAGGACGATCAGCGGCAGCACCCATCGCTTCCGCCGAGGCTCGTCGGGGTCGGTCGCGAGCGGCCGGGCCGGGGTGGCGGTGCCACCGGAGCGCCCACCGCCGCCGGAGCCCGGACCTGCCGCTGCGGCTCCGGGCGTGCCGAGGATCGTGGTCGCCACGTCGTCGTCCGCGCTCCGCGACGGCTGGGACTGGGCCGACAGTCGGCGCGTGGCGTCGTCCGGACGGGAGGCACCGCTCACCGGCATCTGACGCGTCGCCGCGTCCGCGGGGTCACCTCCGGCAGCGGCAGCTGCCGCGGCGGCACCGGCCACCCCGGCACCTGCGGCGGCGCGCGTGACGGCCCCCGGGCCTCCCGGCAGGAGCTGCGTGGCGGGCGCGACGTCGTCCCGGCCGAGTGCGCGGAGGCGTGCTGCGGCCTCGGTGGCGGACGGGCGGTCTCCCGGGTGCTGCGCCGTCATGACGTGGAGCAGCGTGCGCCACGCCGTCGGCAGGTGCTGGTCGATCTCCGGCGCTCGGGCGAGTCGGGCGGTGGCGGCCTCGACCGCGCTGCCCGGGAACGCCTGCTTGCCGGTGAGGGCCTCGAGGAGCATCAGACCCAGCGCGTACACGTCGGCCTCGCCGGTGACGGGCTGGCCGAGGACCTGCTCCGGCGCCAGGTACGCGGCGGTGCCGATGACGGTGCCGGTCCCGGTGACGCGGGCGGCGTCGCGGAGCAGCGCGATGCCGAAGTCGGCGAGCTTGACGTGCTCGCCGTCCTGCTCGAGCAGGACGTTCGCGGGCTTCACGTCGCGGTGCACGATGCCCTGCGCGTGCACGGCGGCCAGGCCCTCGGCGACCTGGGCGCCCACGCGGGCGGTGGTCGTCGGGTCGAGCGGCCCCTCGCGCAGCCGGGTGGCGAGGTCGCTGCCCGGGACGAGCTCCATGACGAGGAACGAGTCGCCGTCGTCGGTGTCGAGGGCCGCGTCGAACAGGGTGACGAGGTTCGGGCTGCGGAGGCCGGCGAGCACGTGGATCTCGGCCTCGGCGCGCGCACGTTCGCCGTGGTCGACGGGTCCGATGCGGAAGAGCTTGACCGCGACCTCGCGTCCGAGCTGCTCGTCGACGGCGCGGTACACCGATGCCATCCCCCCGTGCCCGAGGGTCCCGGTCACCCGGTACCTGCCGCCGATCAGCCGTTCTTCCATGCGGGGAAACCTACCGGGCCGACCTGACGAGGGCGCGCAGCCGCGTCACGACGGGGTCGGCTCGGCGCCTCGGTGCAGCGCCGTCAGGTACAGCCGGTGCGCCGTGATGACGAGCGCCAGCCACGCCAGCCCGAGCGCCCACGCCGCCAGCACGTCGGTGGTCCAGTGGTGCCCGAGGAACACCCGCGAGACCCCGACCGACAGCACGAACAGCGTCCCGACGACGATCGTCCAGACCCGGGTCACCACACGGCTCTGCCGGAGGAGCAGCAGGTACACGATCGTGCCGACGACGACGGTCGCGTTGAGGGTGTGCCCGGACGGGAACGACGGCGAGTGCTCGAACGGCGGGACGGCGTCGGACAGCGGCGGCCGGGCGCGGCCGATGAGGTCCTTGCCGGCGATCGTCATGGCGAGGGAGCCGGCACTCGCGGCGACGAGGAGCACGAGCGGCGTCCACGCCCGGCGTTGGATCGTCAGGCCGACCAGGAACAGCACGGCGACGATCGGCATCCCGATGGTGCCGGCGATGTCGGTCCACCACGTCACGCCCTGGTCGAGCGCCGGGGTGCGGTGCGCGATCATCCAGTCGAGCACGGGCCGGTCGAGCACGGCGACGTCGTCGGACTCGCGGACGGCGTCGTAGACCTCGGACGCCACCCACGTCGCGACCGCGGCGATGCCGATCCCGATGAGCAGGGTGACGAGCAGCAGCGGCAGCGCTCCGAAGCGGCGGCCGAGGGCGGCCCACGAGTCGGCGATCGTCCGGCCGGCACGGGTGCGCCAGCGGGTGAGGTCGACGTCGCCGACGGTCCGGTCGACGCGCTCGCGCTCGGCGCCGCCGATCGCGGGTGCGCGGCCGGTCACGGGTGGGCGACCGTCGGCGTGGTGCTGTTCCATCCGACCACCCTGCCCGTCCGCGGCTGTGCGGGGACGGCCGGGGTGGCTACTTCGCCTGGTCGTACGACCGGACCACCGCGACCGTCAGCGGGAAGGTGACCGGGAACCCGCCGAACATGATCCGCCCGGCGTCGACCGCCGCGGCCCGCACCTGCTCGGCAACCCACTCGGCGTCGGCGGCCGGCGCGTGCACCACGAGTTCGTCGTGCACGAAGAAGACCATCTGCGGGCCCGCGGTGACCGGTCCGTCCGTCCGCGCGGCCAGCCGGGTGCGCAGGCCGCCCATCCAGGACAGCGCCCACTCGGCCGCTGTCCCCTGCACCACGAAGTTCCGCGTGAACCGCCCCCAGCTCCGCGCTCGGGACTCGACGGCCCGCTGCATCGCCGGAGCGCCGTCCACCGAGTACGCGCGGTTCCGGGCTTCGAACCAGGACTGCTCCGGCACCGGCGACGTCCGACCGAGCCGGGTGGTCACCGGTTCGCCCCGCTCCCCCGCCCGGGCCGCCTGCTCGACCAGGTCGAGTGCCCGCGGGAAGGCCCGGGCGAGCCGTGGGACGAACCGTCCGCCCTCGCCCTGGGTGGCGCCGTACATCGCGCCGAGCATCGCCATCTTCGCCTGCTGCCGGGTCTGCACCGCGCCCGAGGCCACGACCCCGTCGTACAGGTCCTGCCCGTCCCCGGCGGCGGCCATGTCGGTGTCGCCGGACATCGCCGCGAGCACCCTCGGTTCGAGCTGTGCCGCGTCCGCCACGACGAGCTCCCAGCCCGGGTCGGCGACCACCGCGCCGCGCACCTGCTTCGGCAGCTGCAGCGCGCCGCCGCCGTTCGCCGCCCAGCGTCCGGTGACGACCCCGCCGACGACGTACTCCGGGTGGAACCGGCCGTCCTGCACCCACTCGTCCAGCCACGTCCACCCGTTGGCGGTGAGCAGTCGGTAGAGGCGCTTGTACTCCAGCAGCGGTTCGATCGCCGGGTGCTCCAGTCGTTCGAGCTCCCACTTCCGGGTGCTGTCCACGACGAGTCCGGCCCGCCGCAGGGAGCGCAGGACGTCGGCGGGCGAGTCCGGGTTCAGGTCGGGGTCGTCGAGTCGCTGACGGAGGACGACGGCGAGCTCCTCGAGCTTCCGCGGCCGCACCCCGTACGGCACGCGCGGCCCGAGGGCGTCGGCGAGCAGCCGCTCGTGCACGTCGGTCCGCCAGGGCAGACCGGCGTGCTTGATCTCGGCGGCGACGAGTGCGCCGGCGGACTCCGCCGCCAGGAGCAGCCGCAGCGCTCCCGGCTCCGTCGCTCCCGCGACCGCTTCGAGTTGCGCACGCAGTTCGGCGACCGGGTCGAGGTCGTCGTCGGCCGGGGCGATCGTGAACAGGTCGTCGTCGAAGAGCGAGGCCTGCGTGACGGGCGCTGGTCGGGCCTCCGGAGCGGCGGCGGCGTCCCACGCACTGACCGGCGCCTGCGCGAGTGCGGACCCGCGGGTGGCGAGCGCGGTGCGGAGCAGACGGTGCCCGAGGCGCAGGTCGACGCAACGAGCCACGCGTCCGCCGGCCGCCAGCACGGCCGGGTACCAGCGGGCGGTGTCGGACCACACCCAGCGGACGCCGGGGCCGTCGTGCGCGGCGACGAAGGCCGGGAGGCCCGACTCGTCCAGGCGCGTCGGCTGACCGTCCGGCGCCCCCGCGTCCGTCAGCGGCGTCGCGGTGAGGCCGCCGTCGACACGGGCGAGGACGAGGTGCACGCCGTTGATTCTGCCGTGCGCCGCCGTCACCGGCGGACGCGGGCTCCGCGCAGTGGACGAAGGCGAGCTCGCCGGTGTCGGTGCAGGGAGGTGCTCAGTCGCCCGGTCGGACGGCCGCGCTGTCGGCGACGTCGATGCGCACGTCGCCGGACTCGGTCTCCTCGACCTCGACACGGGGTGCCTCGTCGTGCTCGTCCGACCCGGACATCCGGCGGAACGTGTCGTGGCGACGCTCCTCGAAGGTCATGTCGACGCCGTCGTCCAGGTGGTCTCGGTCGGGTGCGCTCATGTCCGGAACGGTACGCCGACCGGGGCGGTCCCGGTGCGCTCGGACCAGTGCCCGCCGGCCGCCCACCGCTCCTGGACGGCGTGCTGCAGTCGGCCGACGGGGACGGCCCGCCGTGCCGCGGCCAGGTCGGTGCCGAAGACGAACTTCGCCATCGACTCGTCACCCTCGTTGACCTCGTCGGGGTCGTCCGACTCCGGCAGCAGCGTGAACCGCGCCGCGAACCGCGCCGTGTTCGACGACGGTCCGAGGACGGCGGTGACCTCGGGATCGAGCAACCACGACGAGCACACGAACGTGTCGACCGCCAGGTCGGGGTCGAGCCGCCGGAGCACCGCGGGTGCCGCCGCGAAGGACCGGTCGCAGGCCGCCGGGTCGAGCGGACCCGCCTCCGGCACGTGCACGCCCCACGCGGGCGTCCCGTCCGGCAGGTGGGCGGCCCGCTCGAACTGGAGGCGCCCCACGGCCACCACACGACCGGTCGCGACCTGCGCCAACCAGTCCAGCCCGGTGCCGTCGAGCCCGTAGTGGTCGGTCTTCCGGTCCACGTCCGCGACGCTCGCGGCGGCGTCCTCGGCGCTGCAGCCGTGCGTGACCAGCCACCGCTCGGTGACCGGGAGCACCGCGCGGAGGGCGGTGAGCAGCGCCGCCTCCCGGCTCGCCGGGCCGACGTGCTGCACGGCCGCCTCGAGCGCCGGGGCCAGCCCGGCGGGCTCGTCCCGCGACCCGACGGCGGCGGTGAGGAGCGCGACGGGGTCGGGACGGGCCTCCCGGCCGACGGCTGCCGGACTCACTTGAGACCCGAGGAGGCGAGCCCGTCGATCACCCGGCGCTGGAGCACGATGAACATGATGAGCACCGGCGCCATCGCCATCAGGCTCGCGGCCATGAGCACGGGGTAGTTCACGGTCCGGTCGCTCGAGAGCGTCGCGAGCCCGGCGGCCAGCGGCATCGCCTCGGCGCGGGTGGACACCACCAGGGGCCAGAGGAGCTCGTTCCACGACCAGAGCACCGTGGTGATCGCGAGCACGCTCATCGACGGCCGGGCCAGGGGCAGCATGATCCGCCAGAACGTCTGGAACGGGTTCGCGCCGTCCATGCGCGCGGCCTCCTCGAGCTCGGCCGGCATGCTCAGGAACGCGGTCCGCATCAGGAAGGTGCCGAACGCGCTGAACAGGCCCGGCGCGACGATGCCGGCCAGGGTGTCGAGCCAGCCGAGGCCCTGCACGATCTGGTACTGCGAGATCAGGTACACCTGCGACGGCACCAGCAGGATCGACAGCACGATCCCCAGGATGAGTCCACGGCCCCGGAAGCGCATCCGCGCGAACGCGTACCCGGCCAGGGTGCAGAGCACGATCTGTGCTGCCGTGCGGATCAGGGTCACCCAGATCGACGTGCCGAGCTGGCTCAGGAAGGGCAGCCGCTCGAACACCTGCGCGAAGTTCTGCCACTGCAGCTGGCCCGGCCAGAACACCGGCGTGGGCGACGTCACCTGCGCGTTGGTGGACAGCGCCATGATGATCTGCCAGAGGAACGGGAACGCCATCACGAACCCGCCGACGCCGAGCACCACGTGGATCCACCAGTGGCTGCCGCCGCGGCGACCGGGACGGACCTGGCCACGGACACGGGTGCGGCTGGCGGCCTTGGTCGCCGCGGACAGCTTGCTGCCGTGCGCTTCGATGATGCCGGTCATGACTGCACCCACTTCTTCTGGACACGGAACTGGATGACCGTGATGATGCCGATGAGCAGGAAGATCACCATCGCGATCGCCGCCGCGAAGCCCTTGTCACCGTCGACGAACCCGGAGTTGTAGAAGTAGAAGACGAGGGACATCGTCTTCGGGATCACCGGGTTGAGGGGGCCCAGGATCGCGTAGAGCAGGTCGAACAGCTGGAAGCTCGAGATCGTCGTGACGATGAGCACGAAGAAGATGCTCGGGCTGAGCAGCGGCACGGTCAGCGAGCGGAACTGCCGCCACCGGCTGGCGCCGTCGAGCTCGGCTGCTTCGTACAGCTCCGGCGGGATGTCCTTGAGCCCGGCGCCGAGGATGATCATCGAGAAGCCGAGGGACGACCACAGGCCGACGAGCGAGACCGCGACGAGGGCGAAGCCCGGGGTGGAGATCCAGTACGGGCCGGCGATGCCGAACAGCCCGAGGAACGAGTTCACGATGCCGAAGTCGCCGTTGAACATGATGCGCCAGACCAGCGCGATCGCAGCGGGCATCGCCACGTAGGGCAGGAAGAACAGCACGCGGTAGAACTGGGCGAAGCGCAGGCCCGGGGTGTTCAGCAGGCTGGCGAGCCAGACCGCGATCGGGATGCCGAGCAGGACGATCACGGTGTAGACGATCGTGTTGAGCAGCGACTGGTACAGCTGCGGGTCCGCGATCAGGCGGGTGTAGTTCGCCAGCCCGGTGAAGCTCGAGCCGCCGAAGACGCCCCAGCTCGTGAACGAGTAGTAGAACGTCTGCAGGATCGGCCAGATGAAGAACGTGCCGACGCCGATGAGCAGCGGCAGGACGAACAGCCACGGCCAGAAGCCGTCGGTGCGCGGGGCCTGCGTCGGTCGCGAGCGGTCGGCGGGGCGTGTCTCGGGCGGTGGGGACGCCTCGGCGGCGTCGGGTCGCTGGGTGTGGATCGTCATCAGGTCGCTCCTCGGCCAGGGCGGTCGGATCGGGTGGTCCGGGCGGTGCGGATGGTGGACGTGCGACGGCCGGCCGGTCGGGCGGGGTGCCCGACCGGCCGGCTCGTCGTCACTCCTTGGCGAGTGCTGCGTCCATCTTCTGGGCGAGTTCCTTCGCGACCTGGTCGACCGGCTCCGAGCCGTCGAACGCGCTCGGGAGCAGGTTCGTCTCGAGGGTGTTCCACGCGGCGGTGTTCTTCGACACCGGCAGCGGCTTGGCGTACTCGACCGCGTCGAGGAAGACCTGCAGGTCGGCGTCCGGCATGGTCTTCGTGAAGGCGTCCTGCGTGCCCGTGTAGGCGGGGATGACCGCACCCATGTCGCCCTGCTGCTGCTGGGCGGGCTTGCTGGCCAGGTACGCCTGGAGTGCCTGCGCGGCGGCCTTGTCCTTCGAGCCCTCGGCGACGACGTTCGAGACGCCGTGGATGACCGTGGCCTGCTCCTTGCCCTTCGGCAGCGGGTAGGCGACGACGTCCTTCTCGATGTCGGAGCCGATCAGCGCGGAGCGGAACCAGCTGCCGCCCTGGTACATCGCGACCTTGCCGGAGGTGAACCACTGGTCTGCGGTGGTGTCGGTCAGCTGCTTGATCGAGGGCGAGGCGCCGGACTTGATGAGGTCGGTCCAGTAGGCCAGCCCGGCTTCGGCGGCCTTCGAGTCGTACTCCGACTTCTCGCCGTCGATGACCGAGCCGCCGGCCTGGAAGATCGTGTCGTAGTAGGTCGTCTGGCCGTCCATGCCGGCCGCGGCACCGTAGGCGCCGTCGGACTTCAGCTTCTGGGAGAGCTCGGCGCCGGTCTTCTGGAAGTCGCTCCAGGTCCAGTCCTTCGACGGCATGGGCACGCCGGCCTTCTCGAACAGGGCCTTGTTCATCCAGACGCCGATGGTGTCGAAGTCCTTCGGGACGCCGTACTGGGTGCCGTCGTACGTGTACAGCTTGTTGAGCGCTGCCGAGTAGTTGTCCGGGTCGATCGCACCGGACTTCACCTCGTCCGTGATCGGGGCGATCTTGCCGTTGGCTGCGTACAGCTGGAAGTTCGGGCCGTTCATCCAGAACAGGTCGGGCAGCGTGTTGCTCGAGCCCTGCGTCTGCAGCTTCGTGAAGTAGCTGGCGTACGGGGTGACGTCGACGTTGACCTTGATGTCGGGGTACTCCTCGTTGAACCCCTTGATGTTGGCCTTGATGGCCTTCACCTGGTTCTGGTCCCAGACGGCGTACGTCAGGTTCGCCTTGGTGTCCTTCGCGACCTCGCCGGAGCCGCCGGAGCTGCCGGAGGACGAGGTGCTGCAGCCGGCGAGCAGCGCGACGGCGCTGACAGCGGCGGCGAGACCGAGCAGTGCGCGGCGGCGGCCGTGGCCCGGGCGGGCGGTCGGAGCGGTCATCGGGTGGTCCTTTCGGGAACGTCGTCGCGGTCGGGAGTGGTCGCGAAGTGTCGGAGGGTGGCCTCGGGGAGGGGCGGCACGTCGATGGGGACCGAACCGTTGCGGAGCGAGCGGGTGGCGAGTGCCCCGGCGGCGACCGCGGCGCGGGCCGCGATCGGGGACAGGGTGGTGGGCTCGCCGAACGCCAGCGAGCGGAGGAACTCGGTCATGGTGAGCAGGTCGGCGTCGGCGTGCCCGTCCTCGACGCCGTCGATCAGGTACTCGACGTCCCCGGCGACGTCCCAGTTGCGGCGGTGGTTCCAGACCTTCACCACGCCACCGCCGGTGTCCCCGATGTTCTCGAGACGCCCGTGGGTCCCGATGACCGTGTAGTTCCGCCAGTAGTCGGGCGTGAAGTGGCACTGCTCGTAGCTGGCCTGCACGCCGTTCTCGAGCGTCATCATGACCATCGACACGTCCTCCACGTCGACGACGGGGTTCAGGCCGGTCTGCTCGGCGGGCGGCCAGTTGTCGAACGAGAACCAGTCGGTCATGAGCTCGTCGCTGCGGTCGCGACGGTCGGTGACGTCCCCGTAGACCGAGAGCGACCCCATGCCGACGACCCGGCTGGTGTAGGCACCGGCGAGGGCGTGCACGACGTCGAGGTCGTGGCTGGCCTTCTGCAGCAGGAGCGAGTTCACCCGACTGCGGTCGGCGTGCCAGTCCTTGAAGTAGTAGTCACCGCCGTTGCCGACGAAGTGGCGGACCCAGACGGCCTTCACCTCGCCGATCTCGCCGCGGGCGATCACGTCGCGCATCAGGCGGACGACGGCCGCGTGCCGGAAGTTGTGGCCGACGTAGAGCGGGGTGCCGGTCTCGGCGGCGGTGTTGAGGACCGCGTCGGCGTCCTCGACCGTGATGGCGAGGGGCTTCTCGAGGTAGACGGCGATGCCCGCACGGAGCAGGTCGATCGCGATCTCGGCGTGGGTCCAGTCCGGGGTGGTGACGATGGCGGCGTCCACGAGGTTCGGGGCGCCGTCGGTGCCGATCAGTGCGCGGTGGCCGTCGACCACCGTGGCGTCGGGCCAGGCCTCGGCGGCGCGCTGGCGGCCGGGTCCGGTGACGTCGGCTGCGGCCACGATCCGGGCGTCGACCCCGTCGGCGTCGAGTCCGGCGGCAGCGACGTGGTCCGCGATGTAGGACCGCTGGCCGATGCCGACCACGCCGACTCGGAGTGTGCGCGTGCTCGTGATGCTCATCTCGCTCCCTTGCGTGATTGTGACGCCCATGATGCCAAATCGATCATGAATGCACAATATGCGCTCACGGATCGCTCACGGAAGCGAGATACGAGGGTTTAACACGCCGGTAACGTGACGGCGCTCGGACGGGAGGCACGGGGTGCGTCCCCGGGGCCGGCCCGGCTGCCGACGCGGCTCGCCCGGGCACCCCGCGCAGGCTGACCCGCGCGGCGTGCGGTCCGGTGGTCAGTCGGCGACGACGAGCTCCACACCGGCGGCGGCCAGGTCCGCGACGAACGGGGCCGGGACGTCGCGGTCCGTGACGAGCACGTCGATGCGATCGAGCGGGCAGATCCGGGCGAAGGTGGAACGCTCGATCTTCGTCGAGTCGGCGACCACGATCACCCGACGCCCGACCGAGGCGAAGTGTCGACTGACCTCGGCCTCGCCCTCGTGCATGGTCGTGGCCCCGTACTGCCCGGTCAGCCCGTCGACGCCGAGCACGACGACGTCCAGGGCGAACTCGTCGAGCGTGTCCCGGACCAGCGGCCCGATCAACTCGTAGGACTGCCGGCGTGCGACACCGCCGGTCACCACGATCTTCACGTTCGCCCGGACCGACAGCTCGTACCCGATGTTCAGCGCGTTCGTGACGATCGTGATGCCGTACTCGCCGTCCGCGCGGATGAAGCGCTCGCTCTTGCCGAGCTCCCGCGCCACCTCGGTCGTGGTCGTCCCGCCGTTGAGGCCGACGGTGTCCCCGGGGGCCACGAGTGCGGCGGTCGCGCGGGCGATCGCGGTCTTCGCCTCGGCCTGCCGCGCGATCTTGTACTGCAGCGGCAGCTCGTACCCGGCGCCGAGGGCAGCGGCACCGCCGTGGGTCCGGGTGACCAGCCGCTGGTCGGCGAGGGTGGCGAGGTCGCGGCGGGCGGTCGCGGCGGAGATCCCGAGCTCGTCCCCGATCTCGGTGATCGAGACGTTGCCGCGGTCGCTCACCAACTCGAGGAGGGCGTTGAGCCTCTGCTGCGGGGTCATGGCGTCATCCTACGGGCGCTCCTCCGGCCCGTGGATGATCGGAAATGACGTTTTGCACTTGCATCGAGCACGATCGATCGTCATGCTGGCCGATATCCGATCACCAAGGATCGGTCCGACCGGAAGGACACCATGTCCGACACCTTCGTGGGCGACGAGCTGGCATCGCAGCCGGCCTCCTGGCGCTCCGCCGCGGCCCTGCTGCCCTCGTTCACCGACGTCCTGCCCCAGCCCGGCGAGCGCGTGGCCGTCATCGGCTGCGGCACGAGCTGGTTCATCGCGATGAGCTACGCCGTCGCCCGTGAGTCCGCCGGCCTCGGGCAGACCGACGCCTTCGCCGGCTCCGAGTACCCCGCCGACCGGCAGTACGACCGCGTCGTCACCATCTCGCGCTCCGGCACCACCACCGAGATCATCGACCTGCTCCGTGCCCTGCCGACCCAGCGCACCGTGCTCGTCACGGCCGTGCCGGACAGCCCCGCCGCCGCGGACGCCGACGACGTCGTCGCGCTGCCGTTCGCCGACGAGCGCTCGGTCGTGCAGACCCGCTTCGCCACCACCGCACTCGCACTGCTCCGTGCCTCTCTCGGCGAGGACGTCGAGGCCCTGGCCGTCCAGGCCGAGACCGCGCTGACGCTGCCGATCGACGACCTGCTCGACGCCGAGCAGGTCACGTTCGTCGGCCGTGGCCCCGCCGTGGGCCTGACGTTCGAAGCCGCCCTGAAGACCCGCGAGGCCGCACAGTTCTGGGCCGAGTCGTACCCGGCGATGGACTACCGCCACGGTCCGATCGCGATCGCACAGCCCGGCCGCCTGGTCTGGTCGCTCGGCCCTGTGCCGGACGGTCTGGCCGACGAGGTCGCCGCCACCGGTGCCCGCCTGGTGCACCACGACCTCGACCCGCTCGCCGGACTCGTCGTCGTGCACCGATTCGCCGTCGCCCTCGCCGAGCGCCGCGGTCTCGACCCGGACCACCCGCGCTCGCTCACCCGTTCGGTCATCCTCACCTGATGGCCGCGCGCGGGGCAGTGCTCGGGGTCGACGTCGGCGGCACGGGCATCAAGGCCCGACTGACCGGCACGGACGGACAGGTGCTCGACGAGCAGCGCGTCCCGACCCCGCGTGACGACCCCGCTGCGGAGTCCCTCGCCGTCGTCGTGGCCGAGCTCGCGGTGCACGCGCGCTCGGTCGCCCGACAGCAGGGGACGACCCTCGACGCCGTCGGCCTGGTCGTCCCCGGCGTGGTCGACGAGGCCGCCGGCCGCTCGGTGCTGTCGGTGAACCTCGGCTGGCAGGACGTCCCGGTCCGCCAGCGGGTCGCCGAGGCACTCCGGGCGACGGGCACCGACGTCCCCCTCGCCTTCGGCCACGACGTCCGCGCCGGAGCCCTCGCGGAGGTGCAGTCCGGTGGCCTCGACCACGGCACGGTCGCGTTCGTGCCGGTCGGCACCGGGCTCGCGAGCGCCCTGGTCGTCGACGGCCGGGTCGTCAGCGGTGACGGCTGGGCCGGCGAGATCGGCCAGGTGCGGATCCCCACCGGGCCGCACGCGGGCCTCCGGGTCGAGGAGGTCGCCTCGGCCGGTGCCGTCGCCCGCCGGAGCGGCGCCCCGTCCGCCCACGCCGCGATGCTCCGCGTCGTCGACGGCGACCCCGTCGCCCGACGGGCGTGGGACGAGTGCGTGGCCGTCCTCGCCGACGCGCTCGCCTGGCTGACGGCGACCGCCGGCTGCCACACCCTGGTCATCGGGGGCGGGCTCGCGCAGTCCGGCCCGCTCCTGCTCGACCCCCTCACCGTGGCCCTGGCCGACCGTCTGGTGGGCGTCCGCGTCCCGGCGCTCGTCGGCGCGCGGCACGGCGACGCTGCCGGTGCGATCGGCGCGGCCCTCCTCGCGCAGGGGCTGCTCGCCCGCGACCTGGAGCGCAACCACGACCTCGACCACGACCACGACCACCCGAGGGCGGTGTCGGCGTGACGACGCTCGTCCGCGCGCCCCGCGTCGTCACCGCCGCGGTCGACCTCGCCGACGGCTGGATCGCGGTCACCGACGGCCGGGTCGCCGCGCTCGGCACCGGCCCGGCTCCGGACCACGACGCCGTGGTCGAGGCACCCGGTACCGTCGTGCCGGGCTTCGTCGACCTCCACGCGCACGGCGCCCTCGGCCACGACTTCGCCTCGTGCTCGGCCGACGAGGCCCGCGCCGCCGTCGCCCACCACGCCGCCCGAGGGACGGCCCAGCTGGTCGCCTCGATCGCGACCGGCACGGTGCCGGACACGATCGCCGCGCTCCACCGGCTCCGCCCGCTGGTCGCCGACGGCACGCTCGCCGGGCTGCACCTCGAGGGCCCCTGGCTCGCCCCCGCACGCCGAGGCGCGCACGCCGCCGCCCTGCTGCACCCGCCGACCGCCGCCGAGGTCGAGCTCCTCGTCGACGCCGGCGGCCCCGCCCTCCGGATCGTCACGCTCGCCCCCGAACTCCCCGGCGCAGTCGACGCGGTCCGCCGACTCGTCGACGCCGGCGTGATCGCGGCGATCGGCCACACCGACGCCGACACCGAGCAGGTGCAGCGCGCGGTCGACGCCGGAGCGACCCTCGTCACCCACCTCTTCAACGGCATGCCGCCGCTGCACCACCGACAGCCTGGTCCGGTCGGGGTCGCCCTGACTGACGAGCGGCTGACCGTGGAGTGCATCGTCGACGGCCACCACCTCGACCCGGTCGCCGTCGGCCTGGTCCGCCGTGCCGCCGGCAGCCGCCTGGTGTTCGTCTCGGACGCGATGGCCGCCACCGGTTGCGCCGACGGGGCGTACCGGATCGCCGGCTCCGACGTCATGGTCGAAGGCGGCGTCGCGATGCTCGCCGACGGGTCCTCGCTCGCCGGCAGCACGATCACGGTCGGCGACGCCGTCGCCCGGGTCCTCGCCGCCGGTTCCTCCGCCAGCGCGGACCCCGGTGCCGTCCGGGAGGCGGTGGCCGCCTCGTCCGTGCACGCTGCGGCCCTGCTCGGCCTGCGTCCACCCCTGTCGGTCGGGTCCGCCGCCGACCTCGTCGTCCTCGACCCGGCGGGCCGCCCCACCGTCCTGGAGGTCCCCGCGTGATCGTCGTCGTCACCCCGAACCCCGCCGTCGACGTCACCTACCGCGTCGCCGAGCAGACCGTCGGGATCACCCAGCGTGTCCTGGAGGTCGTCCGTCGCCCGGGCGGGAAGGGCGTCAACGTCGCCCGGGTGCTCGCCGCCGCGGGCTCGACCACGACCTCGGTCCTGCCGCTCGGTGGGACGTCCGGGGCCTGGGTCGCCACTGCCCTGCAGCAGGACGGCCTGACGACCACGCCCGTGCCGGTCGGCGGCGACACGAGGACCACCGTCACCGTCGTCGACGACCACGCGCACCCGACCATGTACGGCGAGCCGGGGCCCGTCGTCTCGACGGACGAGTGGGCGGCCGTGACCGATGCCGTCCGGACCGCCCAGCGGCACGCGACCGCGCTCGTCGTCTCCGGGTCGCTCCCCCGTGGCACCGACCCCGGCGTGGTCTCGCCCTGGATCCGCGGCGCGGTCGACGCCGGGCTGCTCGTGGTCGCCGACCTGTCGGGTCCGGCGCTCCTCGGGGCCGCCGCCGCGGGCGCCACGGTCTGCAAGCCCAACCGCGAGGAACTGCTCGACGCCACGGGTGCGCCGGACGAACGCTCCGGTGCGCTCGACCTGCTCGCGCGCGGCGCCGGGGTCGTCGTCGTCTCCGCCGGCTCGTCGGGCATCACCGCGCACACCCGCGACGCCGTCGTGACCGTCCCCGCGGTGCCCGACGTGCACGGCAACCCCACGGGTGCCGGGGACGCGGCCACCGCCGGGCTCGTCCTCGCGCTGACGGCGTGGGGCCGCCGCCCGACCGCAACCCTCGCCCCAGCCGATCTCCGCCAGGCCCTGGTCGCCGCTGCCGCGTACGGCGCCGCCGCGGTCCTCCGCCCCGTCGCGGGCGAGGTCGACCTGGCCGCCGTCGACCGCTTCACCGCCCTGCTCGACCGAACCGGGAGCCCCACATGACCACCGCCCTCGCCCTCACCGGCCTCCTCGACTCCGCACGCACCGCCCGCCGCGGTGTCGGCGCGTTCAACGTCGTCCTGCTCGAGCACGCCGAGGCGATCGTCGCCGGCGCCGAGCGGGCCGGGCTGCCCGTGGTGCTGCAGGTCAGCGAGAACTGCATCCGCTACCACGGTGGCCTGACGCCCATCGTCACCGCGACCCAGGCCGTCGCCCGTGCCGCCGACGTCGAGGTGCTCGTGCACCTGGACCACATCGAGGACACCGCACTCGTGCACGCGGGCATCGACCTCGGCGTCGACTCGATCATGTACGACGGCTCGCACCTGGACTACGACGCCAACGTCACCGCGACGCGCGAGCTCGCCGACCGCTGCCACGCGGCGGGCATCGCGATCGAGGCCGAGCTCGGCGAGGTCGGCGGCAAGGACGGCGTGCACGCCCCCGGGGTCCGCACCGACCCGTCCGACGCCGCGGCGTTCGTCGCCGCGACCGGGGTCGACGCCCTGGCGGTCGCCGTCGGCACCTCGCACGCGATGCAGACGCGGGAGGCGTCGGTCGATCGCGACCTCGTGGGACGGCTGCGGGCCTCCGTGCCGGTGCCCCTGGTGCTGCACGGATCCTCCGGGCTGTCCGACGAGGAGCTGCGGGGCGCGGTCCGCGCCGGCATGACGAAGATCAACATCTCGACGCACCTCAACGGGCTGTTCACCCGCGCGCTGCGGGACGTGCTCGACGAGCGACCGGACCTGGTCGACCCGCGCCGGTACGTGTCGGCGGGACGGGACGCGGTCGCGGTCGAGACCGCTCGACTACTCACGCTGCTCGCCGGGTAGCCGACCGGCTCAGCCTCGGGTGTGGCTCGCCCAGAGCGCGGAGCGGCCCTTCCGGAGCACGACGTTGCCGTCCGACCCCATGCGCAGGGTCACCCCCGTGCCGCCCTTCCCGCCCGTACCGGTCGACCATCGCCGGTCGCCGAGGGGCCCGGCGAGCAGGAGGTCCCCGTTCGGCAGGAGCAGGAGGGACGCACCGGCGCCGCCACCCGCCTTGCGGAACACCGCGGTGCCGCGGACCGTGACGACGAGTTGTCCGTTCGAGCGGACGGCGAAGCGCCGGAGCCCGCTCGCGTCGTGGATCGCCTGGCCGGCGACGAGGGTGGCACCGGGGACGAGCTGGTCCGTACCGGGAGCACCGTTGCGCCAGAGGAGCGCACCGTCGCGCGCGGTGACCCGCACGTCGCCGGTGTCGTCGACGGTCAGGCGAGCGCCGCCGGACGCGGTGCGGGCCGACGTCGACCAGAGGACCGTGCCCGACGGTGCGACCACCGCGAGCACCCCGCTCGCATCGAGGCGCAGGACGGCGCCGTCGGCCGAGCCGGTGCTCCGCCAGAGACGGCGCCCGTTGCCCCACTCGACGAGCGAGCCGTCGGCCTGCAGGTCCAGCCAGTACTGCCCGGACGGCGAGTGGATCGAGGTCCCGGCGGGGACGGTCCGGTTCCCCGAGGCGATCGCGGTCGCGGTCGCCCCGGCCGCGGCGGCCGTCGTCGTCGGTGCCGTGCAGTCCTTCGCCGTCGGGAGCAGCCGTCCGAGAGCCGACCAGTTCGGCGAGCCGAGACCGGTCGCCGCGTCCCACCCGCGGGCCGCCCGGGCCGTGCCGTTGCTGCCGGTGACGACGTCACGGAACGCAGCCGGGTTCCGGTACAGGGCCTGGTGCACGTCACCGACGCCGACGGCGCACCCGCGGGCGGTCAGCGCGACGGCGAGCTGTCCGGCGAGCACCGGGGACGCCAGGCTGGTGCCGCCGCCGAGCACGAACCCGTGTGCGGTCGACAGGTACACGCCGAGTCCCCTCGCCGGGTCGGCGAGTGCGGCGACGTCGGGCAGCTGGCGCTTCGTGCCGCTGGTCCCCGTCCCGGTCTGCCACGAGGGTCGGGCGTAGGCGCTCGAGGTCCCGCCACCACCGGCACCGAGGGTGTTCGACCAGCCGGCCTCGGTCCAGCCGGTCTTCGTCTTCGTGAGCGAGGTGCCGCCGACGCCGACGACCGCGGGCGAGGACGCCGGGTACGACACGTCGCGGATGGTCGTCCTCGGGCCGGTCGGGCAGCGTGCGCCGTCGTCACCGGTGGCGGCGAAGACCGTCGCGCCGGCGGCGACGATCCGGGACAGGGCGGCGTCGAGGGCGGCCCGGGCGTCCGCCGGGGTCCGGGTCTCGCAGCTGCCCCAGGAGATGCTGACGGCGGTGATGCCGGCGCTCCGGACCTCGTCCGCGATCCGGCTGTACGCGTCGTAGCTGCCCTGGAACGAGTTGTCGGTGACGTACACCCGCTGCCGGGCGCCGGGCGCGACGGCGAGCAGGGCCTGCTGGTCGATCGCGACCTCGGTCTCGCCCTGGGAGCCGTCGCCGACGTGCGGGTCCACGCCGTCGACCGCGATCTGGTCGAGCGCGGGCAGCGGACGCCCGCTCGCGACGGCGTAGGCGCTGAGGTCGTTGCGGTCCCACCCGGAGAACTGCACGGTGGCGATCGTCGCTCCGGCACCCGCCGTTGCCGAGCCCGTGGACCGGTACGCACCGGCGAGGTCGGCGGACGCGTACCCGGCGGGGACGGCGGCGTGCGCCAGGGCCGGACGGGTGTCGAGGCCGAGCACCGAGACGACCACGCCACCGAAGGACTGCGGGACGGCCGGTGCGGTGGTCGGGTGCATGCCGTCACCGGTGCCGACCAGGGTGATGCCGAAGAGCGCCTCGGCCTGGGCGGCGGTGCCGTGCGCCTCGACCTCCCACGTGTCGGTGTCGGTCACGGTGAAGCCGGCGCCGGTCAGCACCGATCGCGTGCGCGACGTGGCGTCGTCGGCGGGGGCCACGGCCTCCACCGCGTCCGCGCGCTGCTCGGCGGTGTCGCCGGTGGTCGCCGTGGGCAGGGCGGCGAGGGCGGCCGGGTCCGTCGGACGGAGGACCAGCGTCAGGTCGACCGGGGCGTCACCGGGCGTCGCGCCGACGGTGGGGTCGGCCGGTGCGGGGACGCCGGCGGCGGCCGGCACCGCGGTTGCGGGGGCGACCGGTGCGGGCGTGGCGGCGACGGGCGCGGTCGCCGCGGGCAGCGCCTGCGCCGGCAGGCCCGTGCCGGTGACGGCGAGCGCCACGGCCACGGCGGTCGCGGCGAGGAGGGTCGGGGTACGGCGTGGCATCGGCGATCGCTTCCGGGGATCCGGGACGACGACCGTCCCTGGCCGTCGGTCCGGGGTGCCGGACGGTGCACAGTACCCCGGCGCTCCCCGCCCGCCGCAGCCCCAGTTCCGGGGCCGCAGCTCGGTGCGGGGTCGTCCGCGTCAGCAGAGCGGGACGTTCACCGCGAGACCGCCCATCGCGGTCTCCTTGTACTTGTGCGACATGTCGGCGCCGGTCTGCCGCATCGTCTCGACGACCTGGTCGAGGGAGACGTGGTGCACGCCGTCCCCGCGCAGTGCCATCCGGGCGGCGTTCACGGCCTTGTTCGCCGCGATCGCGTTCCGTTCGATGCACGGGATCTGCACCAGGCCGCCGATCGGGTCGCACGTCAGGCCGAGGTTGTGCTCCATCGCGATCTCGGCGGCGTTCTCGACCTGCTCCGGGGTGCCGCCGAGCAGTTCGGCGAGCCCGGCCGCCGCCATCGAGGCGGCCGAGCCGACCTCACCCTGGCAGCCGACCTCGGCGCCGGAGATGGAGGCCCGCTCCTTGTAGATCGAGCCGACGGCGCCTGCGGTGAGCAGGAACCGGACGATCGCGTCGTCCCGGCGGTCCGGGGTGATCGTCGGCACGTAGGTGAGCGCGTAGAAGAGGACGGCCGGGATGATGCCGGCGGCGCCGTTCGTCGGGGCGGTGACGACGCGGCCTCCGGAGGCGTTCTCCTCGTTGACCGCCATCGCGGTGAGGTTCGTCCACTCCATCGCGAAGAGCGGGTCGTGCCCGGGGTCGTCGCGGGTGAGCTGCTCGAACCAGTCGGCGGCGCGGCGTCGGACCTCGAGGCCGCCCGGCAGCGTGCCGGTGCGACGGACGCTGCGGTCGACGCAGTCCTCCATCACGGCGTGGATGCGGAGCAGGCGGTCGCGGACCTCGGCCTCGGTGCGGGTCGCGGTCTCGTTGGCGAGGGCGACGCCGCTGACCGGGAGGCCCGTGGTCGCGCAGGCCGCCAACAGCTCGGCCCCGCTGGAGAACGGGTGGGGCACCGCGTCGGTCTCGACCGGGATCGCGGTGCCGGCGACGTCCTCGCCCGGCTCCTCGTCACCGTCACGGGCGATGAACCCGCCGCCGATCGAGTAGTAGGTCTCGACGGCGGTCTCGGTGCCGGTCGCGTCGAAGCTCCGCAGGCGCATGGCGTTCGGGTGCCGCGGCAGCATGGTCAGTGGGTGCAGGACGATGTCGCCGAGCCGGAACGCCACGGTCGGGCCGTCCGCCAGGGTCAGGCGGCCGGTGGACTCCAGGGCGTCGAGTGCCGCCGTCATCACGTCGGGGTCGACGTCCTCGGGCCGGTGGCCCATCAGACCGATCGCGACTGCGCCGAGTGTGCCGTGCCCGTGCCCCGTCGAGGCGAGCGAGCCGTAGAGGTCGACGCGGATGCTCGTGACCGGCAGGTCGGCGACCCGTTCGGCGAAGTCGACGCCGGCGCGCATCGGGCCCACCGTGTGGGAACTCGACGGCCCCACACCGATGCTGAACAGATCGAAGACGGAGACCGGCACGACGTCGAGCCTACGCCGTCCGGACGGCAGGCTCAGTGGCCTGGTCGGGCCTGCCACCAGTGGATCAGGGCCCGCCGAGCCAGTGGTCGATCCGGTGGTGATCCGGGCTGAACCCGTTCGCGACGCCCCAGAGCACCGCCTGGGTGCGGCTGTCGGACCCGATCTTGCGGTAGACGGAACGGATGTGTGACTTCACGGTGTTCGGGCTGAGGTAGGTCAGCTGAGCGACCTCCGCGTTGCTCTTGCCCTGGGTGATGAGCGCGAGGACCTCGGACTCGCGATCGGTGATGCCGACGCCCTTGCCCGGCCAGTCCAGGCCGTCGGCGCTCGGGGCGCGACGTCCGGCGCGGCTGACCACGACCTCGCCGGCAGCGATCCGCTCGAGCGCGTCCACCAGGTCGGCGGCACCCAGCGTCTTCGACAGGTACCCGTGCACCCCCTCCGCGAGCGCTGCGTCGACGAGCTCCTGTTGGAGGTTCCAGGTGTAGACGACGACATGCCGCGCTCGTGGGTTCGCGACCAGTGCGGCGATCTCGAGCTGGTCGGACTCCGGCTGCGCGAACGAGTCGTAGAGCACGATGTCGATCGAGTCGTCGAGCGCTGCGTTGGCGTCGATCTCGGCCACGACGATCCGGTCGCGGTACGCGTCGAACATGTGCGCGAGGCCCTTGAGGACGACGTCGTAGTCGTCGACGAGCGTCACGAGGAGCGGAGTGGGGGGAGCGTCGACCGGCATGGGGCCACCTTTCCACCCCAAGGGGTGAGACGGAACACCCTTGGGGGTGGAAGGGTTGTCGACGTCACCCGATCGGGTGACGGACGCGCTCGGCCCTTCTACCGGTCGTGCAGAACGCACCAAGGAGTCAGCCCATGCTCGGTCTCATCCTCAGCCTCATCATCGTCGGCCTCATCGCCGGCGCACTCGCCCGCCTCATCGTCCCCGGCAAGCAGGACATCAGCCTCGTGATGACGATCGTGCTCGGCATCGTCGGCTCGTTCGTCGGTGGCTTCCTCGGCTTCTTGATCTTCCAGCACGACCCGATGGACGGCTTCTTCCAGCCGGCCGGCATCATCGGCTCCATCATCGGCGCGATCATCGTGCTGCTTCTCTACACGCGCTTCGCCGGTGGCCGCAGCCGCCGCTGAGTGCCTGAACGACGAACAGGGTCCGGATGCGATGCGTCCGGACCCTGTTCGTCGTTCCCGGCGCGTCCGCACGGTGGCACGGACCCGCGGGAGCGGGCGGGATCAGCGCCTCCCGCCCTGCGTCGGCATCACGATCCAGAGCACGACGTAGGCGATCCAGAGCGGCCCGGGGAACAGGCTGAGCAGGACCCAGAGCACGCGGACGGCCGTGCGGGACCAGCCGAAACGGTCGGCGATGCCGGCACAGACCCCGGCGAGCAGGCGACCGGAGCGGGGGCGGTGGAGTGTGTTCGTCATGTCCTCGACGCTACGGGTCGAGGCTGCGCGGCGGCATCCGGCCAGGCCCCCACTCCGGGGTGGGGACAACCCCACCGACACGGGACGAGCCTGCCGGACGGTGGTCGGGCCTCCCGGCCGGACTGACCCGCCGTCCTACGGCAGCAGGACGATCTTGCCGCGGGTGTGGCGCTCCTCGAGCTGGGCGTAGGCGTCCTGCACCGCGTCGAGCGGGAAGGTGGCGGCGATCGGGACCTCGACGGAGCCGTCGGCGACCATGTTCGCCAGCGCCGACAGGATCTCGGGGTCGGCCGTGTCCGCGCTGCCCGACGCCTTGGCGCCAACCTCGGCCGCGGCCTCGAAGGCGATGACGGTCTCGATGCGGTCGGCCGGGACGCCGAGTGTGATGCCGAGGTGCACGTACTCGGCGCCGAAGGTGTCGATGACGGCGTCGATGCCGTTCGTGGCGAGCTCGCGGATGCGGTCCTCCAGCCCGTCGCCGTACGCGACCGGGCGGGCGTTCTTGGACTGCAGCCACTCGTGGTTGGACTCGGAGGCGATCGCGATGACGTCGATGCCCTCGTTCGTCAGCAGCTGGGTGACGAAGGAGCCGACACCACCGGCGGCACCGGAGACGACGACGGTCTCGCCGGCGCGGGGGTCGACGGCGCGGACAGCGGCTGCGGCGGTGGTCGCGGCGACATCGAGGCCACCGGCGGCCTCCCACGACAGCAGGCGGGGCTTCGGGACGAGCTGGCCGGCGGGGACGGAGACGTACTCCGCCTGGCTCGAGCGCTCCCACGACCAGCCGAGGACCTCGTCGCCCTCCTCGAACCCGTCGACGTCGAGGCCGATCGCGGCGACCGTGCCGGCGAGGTCGGTGCCCTGGCCGGAGGGCAGCTTCTCGGGGTCGTGGTCGTCGACGACACCCTGGCGGATGGCGGACTCGCCGGGGTTGATGCCGGCGGCGCGGACCTTCACGAGCACGCGGCCGGGCTCGACCTCGGGAACGGGGACCTCGGCGACGTGCAGGACGGAACGGTCGCCCCACTCCTCGAAGCGGACGGCGCGCATGGTGTCAGGGAGAGCAGTCATCCCCGCAGACGGTACGCCAGGCCGGCGACGGTCGCCGCACTCCACGCTGACCGCGTCGGTATGGACCGCTCCATCGCACCGCTCGTGGGAGACTGACGACATGCCCATCCTCCACAAGGACATGCAGCTGTGCATCTCGCTGGCCGCCCGTCCGAGCAACATCGGCACCCGGTTCCACAACTTCCTCTACGACGAGCTCGGGCTGGACTACGTCTACAAGGCGTTCACCACGACGGACCTGCCCGGGGCGGTCGCCGGCATCCGCGCGCTCGGCATCCGCGGCTGCTCGGTGTCGATGCCCTTCAAGGAGGACGTGATCGCACTCGTCGACGAGCTCGAGGAGTCCGCCGCCGCGATCCGCTCCGTCAACACGATCGTCAACGACGCCGGGGTCCTGACCGCGTCGAACACCGACTACGAAGCCGTCGACGCCCTGCTCGACTCGCACGGGGTCGACCGCGACGCCCGGGTGCTGCTCCGGGGCTCGGGCGGCATGGCGAAGGCGGTCACGGCGGCGTTCCGTGGGGCCGGGTTCGCGCACCTCACCGTCGTCGCCCGCAACGAGGCGACCGGCAGCGCCCTGGCGGACCAGTACGGGTACGCGTGGGTCGGTGCCGAGGAGCAGGCCGGCGACGCCGACGTCCTGGTCAACGTCACCCCGCTCGGCATGCGCGGCGACCAGGAGGACGCGCTGTCCTTCGCCCCGGACCGCATCACCGCGGCGGGCACGGTGTTCGACGTCGTCGCGTTCCCGTCCGAGACCCCGCTCGTCCGGGCCGGCCGCGACGCCGGTGCGCACGTCATCACGGGTGCCGAGGTCATCGCGCTGCAGGCAGCCCGCCAGTTCGAGCGGTACACGGGCGTCGCCCTGACGGCGGACCAGGTCGCGCGCGCGAGCGCGTTCTCCCGCCAGGAGTAGGCGCGGCGGCAGCGCCGAGACGCCGCCGCTTGCGCGAGACGCCGCCACTTCCGGCGGCGTCT